>JADJXQ010000004.1:300000-444636 GCA_016710335.1 Rhodospirillales bacterium | reverse complement strand
GGCCGGTAGGCGTAGGCCGTGCCCGACAGGTTGGGCAGGTGCTGCTTCTGCCATGGCCAGCGCCGCGCCACGGTCTCGGTCAGCGGCGACTCCGCAATCTGATGCAGCCAGGCGTGCCATTCCGGCGGCACCTTGCTCGCCTCGACATCGCCCTTGAACACCACCCAGCGGCGCTCCCGCCCGTAGCGGTCGAGGTTTCGGGACTTGCCTTGGTAGTAGCGGTTGCCGAACGCATCGGTGCCGACGTGGCGGCCTCGCAACCAGGAAAACAACAGCGTGCCGATATGGGCCATGTGCACTTACACCTGCTTCAACAAGGACGTCTCGGGCGGCCGAATCACTCCCGCTCCAGGCCGGCACACTATGGCATCAGCCACGATGCGCGTCCACACCGACGGCGATCAAGCGGAGTGGTCGCCGCCGCCGGGAACATGTTGATACGCATGGTTTCGCTGAGACCACGAGAAGTCTTCACACAACATCAGGTTTTTTTGAGTGGAAAAGGCCGCAAAATGTGGTTGCTTCCACTCGCCGCTGTGGCCGACGGCGGGTCCAAACCGTCGTTGGCAGGGGAAACCCGCTCCCGAACAGACGACTGTAGGGATTCCAAGCCCTGCTGCCATTTGGGAGCGGCCCCAACCACAGGCGAACCTGGGCCCCGCTGGAAACGGCGGGGCTCTTTTTCGTTGTTTTTCAGTTCTGCTGCTTCGTCCCATAGCACTGCTTTGTCAAACATTTTATTTCGGATCCTATAAACCTCTGTTTCCTTGTGCAAACGTCCTTGTGACCTCGCCCGATTCGTCGGAAGGGGATGGGTTCGAACCCTCCAAAGGTCATGACTCATGGTGGCGATGCGCTAAGGCGCTGCTTTGCCCCTGGGTCGCCCACCCATTCTAACTTTTGCACTTTTCCCCATTCCAGCGCTGCCCCCACATTTGGATCAACGTCCGCCCTGTTGACACTACATATCTGTGCGTGGCACCCCGGTCGGGGTTTTCGGCAACAACGGCGGGGAGCGAAACACATGCGCATCGAGCGGCTGTTCACGGAACCGGAAACCTCACCGTACGATGCCGTCGCGTGGCGGACGACCACCAGCGAGATCCGCAACCCAGACGGCTCGACGGTGTTCCGCAAGGACGACATCGAGGTGCCGGCGGCGTGGACCCAGGTCGCGTGCGACGTGCTGGCGCAGAAATACTTCCGGCGCGCCGGCGTGCCGGCGTGTCTCGCGGCGGTCGACGAGGCGGGAGTGCCCGACTGGCTCCGCCGCCGCCGCGCCGACGACGAGGCGCTGGCGGGAATGCCTGCCGAAGAGCGCTACGGCGGCGAGCAGAGCGCCCGGCAGGTGTTCGACCGCCTCGCCGGCACCTGGACCTACTGGGGCTGGAAGGGCGGCTACTTCGATGGCGAGGACGACGCCCGCGCCTTCTATGACGAGATGCGCGCCATGCTGTGTGCGCAAATGGGCGCGCCCAATTCGCCGCAGTGGTTCAACACCGGCCTCAACTGGGCCTACGGAATCGACGGACCGCCCCAGGGGCACTTCTACGTCGACCATGAGACCGGGGAGGTGGCGCCATCGGCGTCGGCCTACGAGCGCCCGCAGCCGCACGCTTGTTTCATCCAAAGCATCAACGACGACCTCGTCAACGAGGGCGGCATCATGGATCTGTGGATCCGCGAGGCGCGCCTGTTCAAGTACGGATCCGGCACCGGCACCAACTTTTCGGCCCTGCGCGGCGAGAAGGAGCCGCTGTCCGGCGGCGGCTGCTCGTCGGGCCTGATGAGCTTCCTCAAGATCGGCGACCGCGCCGCCGGCGCCATCAAGTCGGGCGGCACCACCCGCCGCGCCGCCAAGATGGTGGTGCCTCGACCTCGACCACCCCGACATCGAGGACTTCGTCACCTGGAAGGTGCGCGAAGAGCAGAAGGTCGCCGCTCTCGTCGCCGGCTCGCACCTCACCCGCACGCACCTGCGGGCGATCCTGACGGCATGCGACGGCGACGATCACGGCGATGACGGGGGCGATGACGGGGGCCGTGACGGGGGCGTGGGGCGGTTCGATCCGAAGCGGAACCCGGCTCTCAAGTCTGCGGTCGTGGCGGCGCGGCGGGCGATGGTCCCGGAGACCTACGTCCAGCGGGTCATCGAACTGGCGCGCCAAGGGGTGGACGGGATCGACTTCCCCCAGTTCACCACCGACTGGGATTCGGAATCCTACCTGACCGTCTCCGGCCAGAACGCCAACAACAGCGTTCGCGTCACCAATGCGTTCCTGGATGCGGTCACCGCCGATGCGGAGTGGCCGCTGACCCGCCGCACCGACGGCGCCACAGCCAAGACCATAAGCGCCCGCGCCCTCTGGAACCGCATCACCCGCGCCGCCTGGGCGTCCGCCGATCCCGGCCTGCAGTTCGACACCACCATTAACGAGTGGCACACCTGCCCGGAGAGCGGGCGCATCAACGCCTCGAACCCGTGCTCCGAGTACATGTTCCTCGACGACACGGCCTGCAACCTGGCGTCGCTCAACCTGCTCGCCTTTCAGCGCGACGACGGCGGCCTCGACATCCGGGCCTTCACACACGCCATCCGGCTCTGGACGATGGTGCTGGAGATTTCGGTGATGATGGCGCAGTTCCCGTCGCACCGCATCGCCGAGCTCAGCTACCGGTTCCGCACCCTCGGCCTCGGCTTCGCCAACATCGGCGGGTTTCTCATGGCGGCGGGCATTCCTTACGACTCCGAGGCAGCACGCAGCATCTGCAGCGCCATTTCGGCGCTGATGACCGGTACCTCCTACGCGGTCTCCGCCGAGATGGCCGGCGCTCTCGGCCCGTTCCCCGGCTTCCCGGAGAACCGCGACGCCATGCTCCGGGTCATCCGCAATCATCGGCGCGCCGCCCACGGACGCTCCCGCGGGTATGAAGGGCTATCGGTGCCGCCGGTGTCGCTCGCCGCCGCCGCCAACCCGGACCCGGATCTGGTCGCCGCCGCTCGCCGCGCCTGGGATCGGGCGATGGCGTTGGGCGAGCAGTACGGCTTTCGCAACGCGCAGGTGTCGGTGATCGCGCCGACCGGGACCATCGGCCTGGTGATGGACTGCGACACCACCGGCATCGAGCCCGACTTTGCCCTCGTCAAGTTCAAGAAACTGGCCGGCGGCGGTTATTTCAAGATCATCAACCGCACCGTTCCCGCCGCACTTGCCCGCTTCGGCTACGACGAGACGCAGATCGAGGCCATCATCCGCTATGCCGTCGGCCATGGCACCTTTGACGGCGCACCGGCGATCAACGCCGAGACACTGGCCGCCAGGGGATTTACGTCGGCGGCCATCGACGCGGTCAATCGCGCCGTCGCCGATGCGTTCGACATCCGATTCGTGTTCAACCGCTGGACGCTGGGCGAGGCGTTTTGCACCGACACCCTCGGCATCGAGCGGGCGCGACTCGACGATGCAGGGTTCTGCCTGCTCACCGCCATGGGCTTCTCCCGCGACGAGATCGACGCCGCCAACACCCATGCCTGCGGCGCCATGACCCTGGAAGGGGCGCCCGGCCTCGATCCCCAGCATCTGCCGGTGTTCGACTGCGCCAGCCCGTGCGGGCGCATCGGCCGCCGCTACCTGTCGGTGGACAGCCACATCCGCATGATGGCGGCGGCGCAGCCGTTCATCTCGGGGGCGATCTCCAAGACCATCAACATGCCGCACAGCGCCACCGTGGACGACTGCGAGCGCGCCTACATGAATTCGTGGAAGCTCGGCCTCAAGGCGACCGCACTCTACCGCGACGCCTCGAAGCTGTCGCAGCCGCTGGCGGCGGCACTGGTCGATCCCGAAGACGCGGCGGAACTGGCCGAGGAGATCGCCGCACGGCCGCTGGCGGCGCGGGCCGAGATCGTTACCGAACGCATCGTCGAACGGGTGGTGGCGGTGGCGGCGCCGCGCCGACACAGTCTCCCCGCCCGCCGCAAGGGCTACACCCAGAAGGCGACGGTCGGCGGCCACAAGGTCTATCTGCGGACCGGCGAGTACGAGGACGGCAGCCTCGGCGAGATCTTCATCGATATGCACAAGGAGGGCGCCGCCTTCCGCAGCCTGATGAACAACTTCGCCATCGCGCTCTCGATCGGCCTGCAGTACGGGGTGCCGTTGGACGAGTACGTGGAAGCCTTCACCTTCACCCGCTTCGAGCCGTCGGGGGTGGTCGAGGGCAACGACTCCATCAAGATGGCGACCTCCATCGTCGACTACATCTTCCGGGAGCTGGCGGTCTCATACCTCGACCGCTACGACCTCGCGCACGTCGAGCCCAAGGACCTGGAGCCGGACGGCCTCGGCCGCGGCCAGGGCGAAGGCGCGCTCCCCAAGGGTCCGGCGGAGGACCCGATCCCGATGGTGCGGCGGGTCGCCAGCAGTGGCTATGTGCGCAACCGCTTCAAGGTCTATTCCGGAGTCCGCAGCGGCGACGCGGCTGCTCTCGGCGGCGGAGCCGCGATGACCAACGTTCGGCCGGCGCCGCCCCACGTGGCGGAAGCGGCTCTGCAGGCCCACGTCCACCGCCTCGACGGCGACATCGCGGAGGACGCCGTCGCCATCGCCCGCGGTCCGCGCGCGCGCCACGACCGCGATGATGCAGGGCTACGAGGGCGACTCCTGCGCGGAGTGCGGCAACTTCACCCTGGTCCGCAACGGCACCTGCCTCAAATGCATGACCTGCGGCAGCACACCGGGTGTTCATGATCATCCCGGGGCACTAGAGCACAGACCGATTCGAACGATTCAGTCGAACGGGTCGTATTGTGCTCAAAGTTCAAGGGGTTACGTGCAGCGATGGTGCATTCTTCGCATGCACCATTGCTCCACCGGGGCCGCTTCCGAACGGGTCGCCGCGGGTGGGACCGGGATCCCTTGCGTTCCCTTATAAATTGTATTAAATTGCGCTCACAACCATGACTAGCCAGTGGCGATATCTCTCGACGCGGATGCGGGCTCTCGTCGCGGGCCTGCATCCGACGCCGGCCGAACGCGAGGCAGCTTTCGCCGCCGCGGACCGGGTGGCGGCGGTGATGGGCCGCGGCCTCGCGAATCCCGGTTCGAGTCGTGGCTGCAGCGGCCAGCATCGCGTCATCGGCGGCTTCGCCAAAGGCACGGCGCTCGCCGGTGGGTCGGCCGTCGATGTGCTGGTCGTGCTGCCGGACCGGCTGCGCCCCGATGGCGGTCGAACGGCGCCGGGTGGCACGATCGCTGCCGGCGCGGCGCCGATGCTGGACCTGATCACCGCCGCCGCGACCATCCTCGCTCCACGCTTCGGCAATGTTGGGGTGAGCCGTGATGGCTGGCTCACCGTCACGCCCCATGCGCAGACCGCCTCGTGCCTCGTGGCGGTGCGGGTGTTGCCGGTTTTCGCCTGTGCGGCCGGAGGTTACCTGGCGGCGCTGCCATGGGCGCGGAACGGCGCCAGCCCCTGGCGCCTGATGGATCCGGACGCCGAGCGGCGCGCCGTCCTCGACGCAAACGCCGCCAGCGGCGGCACCGCCGGCGACCTGATCCTGATGCTCAAGCTGTGGCGTCGCCACCTCAGTGTGCCGATCCCGAGCTTCGCCATCGAGTTGCTGGCCATCGAGTTTCTCCGGGTGTGGATCTATCGCCGGCAGAGCGCCTTCTTCTACGACTGGCTGGTGCGCGACTTTTTCTTCTGGCTGGCGCTGCAGGCCGACCGTCAACTGGTGATCCCCGGCAGCCACGAGACGCTGGCGCTGGGCCACGCCTGGGTCGACGCGGCTGAGGACGCCTATCTCACCGCCAGCCAGGGCGCCGACCTCGAGCGCGACAACGAGGACAGCGGAGCAAGCGCATGCTGGCGCCGGATCTTCGGCCCCGCCGATCCGCTGCTGGCGGGTCCGGGCGCGGCCCTGATCAGCCGGGGGCTTGACCGAAGACAGGGGCGCGGCGCCTTCTCGGGAGTCGCTATCTGACAGCAGCCGTTCCCCAACCAGGGGAGGTGAACGCCAAAAAGATTTTCGCGCACTTGGTTCCGTCTACGTGGCGAAACCACACGATTTCCATCGTTTCGTGCACACTTCCGCTCGCCGGGTTCAGGCTCATGTCGTTGAAATCACTTGGTTTGTGTCCGTTTCGGCGCTCAAACTGTATGCCGATGTATGCGGATGTATGCAAAACCGGGTCTACACCGCTGAATTAAAAAGGATTTCGCCCTGGTAGAAATGCATCCTCGGAATATCGCGCCAGCGTTGGGTTCGCGCGGGCTTGGGGGCGGTATGACGATGAGGTGGATTTGAACATAGGAAGAACATATGCTGGAGCGGCTTCGGCGTCAAGGCGTGCCGGCGCGGCGACGACGTCGGAGGCGGCGAAGAAAGACGGACGAGTGGCGCTGGACGGAGAGCCGCTTTAAGATCGGGAGCAACTAGGTTGTTCGACGACGGGCAATGGGAACGGCGCGATGGGCACGGGTTCGCAAGACCGCGACGCACGCCGGGCAAGGACTCAACCGGCCGCGATGGATGAAGATCCGAACGTGTCGGACGGCTACGCTTCGCCGCCGTGCTTCATGCATGAACTGGCGGAGTGGCAGTCACCCGATCTTTCGGCAGACGAGGTGCGCGCGCTGGTGGCGGCGCTGCGGCAACTGACAGCGGCCGGCGCGGCTCGATCCGGCGCAATGTACCGGCAGGCGATCGACGCGCGGCCGGAAATGCGGAGCCAGCTGCACGACGTAGCGCGGGACAGCGCCCGCTGTTGCGCCACCCTGGCGACGATCGCCGCCCGCCTGGGCGCACCAGCGGAGGGCGCAGCCCCGGAGGACGCGGTCGGCGACATCGGCACAGGAGACGATGCGGCGTTCGCCGGCGGCCTGTCCCGGCTCCGGCGCGATTGCGGCGACGCCGTGCACCGGCTGCGCGAGTCTCTGCCGCGGCTTGCGGACGACGATCTGCGAAGCGACCTGCAGGCCGTCCTCGACCTCCAGCTCGCGAACCTCGCCCGCTGCGAGGCGGCCGCCGCTGCCTGACACTCAGCTCCCGATCAGGCTCCGCCAGTGTTCGCCAATGATCAGGCAGCCGAGAACCACCGTCGCCGAGCCGATGGCGGCCTGCAGCCCGGTGTTGGCCCAGGTGAGCGCACGGGCCGACCAGGTCAAGGGCACCGCGATCAGCGCCGATAGCGCCGCCATGCCGAAGATCGAGCCGACCCCGAACAGCACGATATAGCCGAGCCCGAGGCGAACGGAGCTGACTGTGGTCGCACTCAAGACCATGAGCGTCGCCGATCCCGCCATGCCGTGCATCATGCCGACAAGCAACGAGCGGATCGGCAGCCCTCGCGGATGGCCGTGATGGTGCCGCCCAACATCATGGGCAGAGGTTTCGCCCTTGTGGGAGTGGGCGTGGAAATGGGTCGTTCCGTCGGCGTGACGGTGGCGATGGAAATGGATGCGCTCCCGCGCCAGGGCGTAGACCACGTGCCCGCCGAGCCCGACCAGCATGACGCCAACCACCAGTTCGAGCCGCTCCGCAACAGCACCGCCGATGGTGAGACCGAACACCACGGCGCCGCCGGCGACGATCATCAATGTGAGGGTGTGGCCGACGCCCCATACGGCGCCGTCGGTGATGATCCGGCGCATCGAAGTCTCTCGGGCGGCGATGCTGGAGACGGCCGCGACATGGTCGGCCTCCAGCGCATGCTTCATGCCGATCACCAGCCCCAAGAGCAGAATCTCCAAGCCGCCGTCCGCTACGGTTTCCATTGCACCCCGTCCCCGCAAATAAGTCCCGGCCGAACAGTGCCCGATACGGCGCACGGCGCAAAGCCCCATTTGGCCCGTGCCGGCGCGCCAAGGCCTGGGTTCGGCGGCGGGGCGCCGGCCCGCGGGGTCGCCGCGGATCGTGAGCGCGTTCAGGCCGCCTGCTCTGTGGCCGGGGCGGCTCCCGGCATCAGGACCGGGTGTGGGTCATTGCCGAGCGGCGGGCGGTATGCCTTCAGCCTGAGCGAGTTGGTCACCACGAACAGGCTCGATACGCTCATCGCCGCGGCCGCCAGCATGGGGTTGAGAAGGACGCCGGCGGACGGATAGAGGACCCCCGCGGCGACCGGAATGAGGGCGACGTTGTAGGCGTAGGCCCAGAAGAAGTTGAGCCGGATCGTCTTGAGGACACGCTTCGCGAGAGCCACGGCGTTGACGATGCCGCGAAGATCGCCGGACATCAGGATAAGGTCGCCGGCCTCGATGGCGATATCGGTGCCGGTGCCGATGGCGATGCCCACATCGGCTTGAGCCAATGCCGGTGCGTCGTTGATGCCGTCGCCGACGAACGCCACTCTGCGGCCGTCGGCTTGTAGCCGCTTGACCTCGGCGGCCTTCTGGTCGGGCAGCACCTCGGCCTGCACCTGGTCGATCCCGGCGCGCCGCGCGATCGCCCGCGCCGTCACGGCGTTGTCGCCGGTCAGCATGGCGACGCCGAGCCCGAGTGCCCGCAAGGCTCCGACCGCGTCGCGGGCGCCCTCCTTGAGCGGATCGGCGACGGCGATCACCGCTGCCAGCCGGCCGTCCACGGCGGCGTAGAGGGGCGTTTTGGCGTCGCCGGCGAAGGCGGCGGCACGCTCGGCGGCCGCTCCCGGCGTGATGCCGAGACGGCGCATGTAGCGGTCTGCGCCGACATGGACGCGAACCCCGTCCACATCCGCTTCGATCCCGAAACCCGGCTCGGCGTTGAACGTCCGGACCGGCGGCAGGCGCAGCCCGCGGGTTTTCGCCGCCCGGACGATGGCCTCTGCGATCGGATGCTCGCTTCGGGTTTCCGCGGCTGCGACAAGACGCAGCACCCGCTCTCTGTCTGCCGCCGTCGCTCCGGTGTCCACGCACTTGAAATCGGTCATTTCGGGGCGGCCGACGGTGAGCGTTCCGGTCTTGTCGAGCACGACGGTGTCGACCCGCGCCAGCAGTTCGAGCGCGGTGCCCTTGCGGATGAGAACGCCCATCTGGGCGCCGCGGCCGGTGCCAACCATGATCGCGGTCGGCGTCGCCAGGCCCATGGCGCACGGGCAGGCGATGAGGAGCACCGACACCGCCGTGACGAAGGCGAAGCTGAGCGCCGGCGCCGGCCCGAATGCCAGCCACACGCCGAAGGTGATCGCCGCGACGACGATGACCACCGGCACGAACACCGACGCGATGCGGTCGGCCTGCTTCTGGATCGGCGGCTTGGAGCCTTGCGCCTCCTCGACCATGCGGATGATCCGGCTCAAGACGGTATCGGCGCCGACGCGGGCGGCGGAGAAGGTGAACGCGCCGGTCTTGTTGACGGTGCCGCCGACCACCTCGGCGCCGCTGCGCTTGACGACCGGGACGGGCTCGCCCGTGATCATCGCCTCGTCGACGTAGCTCTGCCCTTCGATCACCACGCCGTCCACCGGCAGCCGCTCACCCGGGCGGACGACGATGGTGTCGCCGACCGCTACGTCCTCTATGGGGATCTCGACTTCTTCGCCGTCCCGCATCACGCGGGCGGTGGGAACCTGGAGGGACATGAGCTTGCGGATCGCCTCCGAGGTGCGGCCCTTGGCGACCGCCTCCAGGTAGCGTCCGAGCAGGATCAGGGTGACGATGACGCCGGCGGCTTCGAAATACGAGGCGGCGGCGCCCGCCGGGAAGATCTGGGGCACAGTGATGGCGAGCACCGAAAAGCCATAGGCCGCGCCGGCGCCGAGCACGACGAGGGTGCTCATTCCCGGATTGAGGTGCCTGAGTTCGGCCCAGGCCTGGCGGAAGAAGCGACCGCCGGCGACGAACAGGACCGGCGTCGCCAGCGCCCACTCGGCCAGCATCCAGGCGCGCTCCGGCATCAGCGCCAGCATCTGCGGCCCGATGCCCGGCACCATCCGCAGCATCGCCACCAGCACCAGAGGCGCGGTCAGGATTGCCGCCATCAGCAGGCCGTTGCGCCGCTTCGCAAGGTCCGCGTCGCGCGCGGCTTGGTCGTCGCCGGCCGCCGCGTGTTGATCATCGTCGAGGCGCGGCGTGTAGCCCGCCTGCTCGATGGCGCCAGCGATTTGCGTCGGGTTCACGGCCCCGGGCGCAAACGTCACGCGCGCCGTTTCCAGCGGAAGATTGACCGCGGCGTCGACCACGCCCGGCAGCTTCCGGATCGCCCTCTCGACCCGCGCCACACAGCTTGCGCAGGTCATGCCTTGAACATGGATCGTGAGTTGTTGAGTCATTCGTGTTTGCCCGCTGTGCCAAGTTCTCCAGCGCGATAGCCGCGCCAAACTCAGCGATACTTCAGGACTTCCATCAATTCCTCGATGATGCGCTCGCTGTCGCCGCGGGCCCCGGCGGTGACCACGTGGTCATGCAGATGGCTCCGCAGAACCAAGTCGCCCACTTTATGAAGGGCGCCCTCCACCGCCTTGATCTGCTTGAGAACATCGACGCAATAGACCGTCTCGTCCTCCAGCATGCGGAGGATGCCTTCGACGTGGCCCTTGACGGTGCGAAGGCGCCGCCCCGCATCGTCGCGGGTGCCGGCATCGAGCCGGAGTGCGCAGCCGCGCTCGGCCATGCGGTCAGGCCGCTTCGGCGCGGTAGCCCTCGGCCTCGACGGCCGCAATCAGGGCCTTCGGGTCCGGCTGCCCCTCGACGACGGCCTCGCCGCGGTCGAGGCTCACCCCGACGACCTTGACGACTCCTGGGACGCCGGACAGCGCGTTCTTCACCGCTGCGGCGCAGTGTTCGCAGGTCATACCGTCCACTTTGAGCTTGACCATGGGTCCCTCTCCCTTCCCGACCCCTCCCCCGGTGGGAGGGCCTACCGATCAGAGTTCGGCGGCATGAGGCGGGAATTCAAGGGGTCGGCGCAATACGCTCCGCAGTTGCGCCCTGGGCTGATGCGAGGCGGCCGGCTTCAGGTCCTGAGGAATGGATTGAGGAGCCGGCCGAACATGCCGGTCAGCTTGACCGGTGCGTCGACGACCACCAGGGCAAGGCAGTCCTCTTCCTCTTCGATCTTCGGCTGATGCCGATGGGTTGCGTCGCGCGCATCGAAGTCGCCGGGGACGAACCGATCGTCCCCATCCTTGTACGCTCCCGAGAGAACCATGGTGTACTCATGGCCGCGGTGGGTGTGCACCGGCATGACGCTGCCGGCGCTGAAACGCATCAGCTTCGCGATTACTGTCTTGCTTGGAAGGGGGAGCCTGGCTTCGTGGAACAATCGCCCTACCCGCCGCCACGGCAGCGTGTCCACCGATCCGCCGAGATAAGGGCGGAGCGGCGGCGGGATCACCCGATCCTTGGCTCCGGTTTTCTCACGGAGTGCCTGTCTTTCGAGAACAGGCGGGCCGGCCTGCGCCTGCGCCTGCGGCTCATCCAGCCTCGCCATGACCGCCGTCAGCAGCGCCTCGTCGGCGGGCGCCGGCTCGAGTGTTTCGAGCAGCGCGGCGCCGATCTCCTCGTACCGGTTGACGTCGGCGCGGCATGGCGTGCACCGGGTGGCATGGCAGGCCACGATGAGGCTGAGGGCCTCCGGCGTGCTGCCGACGGCGTAGTCCAGGAGCAGTTCCGGCGCCGGATGATGACGAATCATGGCCGGTCCTCCGGCAAGTGTGAGCGCAACCGCGCCAGCGCGAGGCGGATGCGAGACTTGACCGTTCCGAGCGGGAGCTTCATCTCCGCCGCGATGACGCTGTGCGACTTGTCTTCGAAGAACGCCTTCTTGAGCACCGCCAACTGGTCCTCCGGCAGCATGCGCAGCGCCTGCCGCAGCGCCTCGCCGGAGCGTGCCATGCCATAGAGTTCGTCGGCGGGTGTCTCGTCCGAAGGTGCATCAAGGTCTTCGTCGACGGCTACCTCGACGCGGTTTTCCCGGCGGAACATGTCGATGCGCTTGTTGCGCACGATCGTGAAGATCCACGTGGTCGGGGTCGCAAGGTTGCGGTCGAAGGTGGCGGCCTTCCGCCACACCGCCAGCATGGTTTCCTGCACCAGTTCCTCGGCCGCCGCCAGATCGGCGCCCTGGCGCAGGCCGAATGCCTTCAGCCGCGGCGCGAAGTAGCTGAACAGGCGCGCGAAAGCGCCGCGGTCGCGGTCGATCGAAACCGCATGCAGCAGTTCGCTCAACTCGTCGCTCGATAACGACTCGCCGAATTTGGGTGCCGTACGTCGCATGAAAACAGGTCTACCATAAAGCACCCCCGGCAAGCAGCCTTCGTACTGGGCGACGCAGGCAATGGCATTCATGACGACCTTCCGACGCTGCAATTCACTGAAGACCTACGCCGCCAGTCGGGCGCCGGATCACGGAATCTTCGACGGGCGGGTTTGGAGGTGTTCATTTGGCGCCGTTCGAGAACGCGGTAGAATGCTCGTCCGAGAATGGCGGCCGCAAGCCGCCGCCCCGCAGTCGAGGTCTTGAAGAGCGACCATGGCGGACCACAAGGCGCCGAAAGCAGCAGACAAGGTCCCGCAGCATCGTCGGCAAGCGACGACGCCCGCGGCAGGTCAGGGGCGTTCTGCGCCGCTGCCGGATCGGGCCGGGCTGACTGCGCAGGTCGCAATTCTGCACGGCGTGTTGTCCAACGCCGGCAACTCCCGCCGCGCCCGCGACGCCGCCGACGCCGCCCACCGGGCGTTCGACCGCAGCATGGCGCGCCATTTCCGGGCGGAGGCTCTCGCCTGCCGCCGGGGATGCTCGTTCTGCTGCCATGCCTATGTTGCGGCGTCGGCGCCGGAGGCCCTGCTTGCAGCCGCCGCCGTTCGCGCCTGGCCGCGAGCACAGCGCGACGCCGCCGTGGCGCGGATCCGGGCGACCGACGACCGCACGCGCGGGCTCGCACCACACCAGCGCATCGGGCCCGAGATGCCGTGCCCGATGCTGGTCGACGGACGCTGCTCGGCTTACGGGGTGCGGCCGTTCTCGTGCCGGGCCGAGGTGTCCATGGACGCCGGCGCGTGCGAGCGGCTGATGCACGGCGAGCCGGCGCGGCGCCTGGCGCCGGCCTTCCCCCACCGCCTCAAGATGATGGAGAGCACCGCCCTGGCCGTTGCAGCCAGCAAGGTGGGCTTGCGCGCCGGCATCCTGGAGTTCAATGCGGCGTTGCGCATCGCCATCGATGCCGACGACGCCGAGGCGCGGTGGCTCCGCGGCGAGGACGTGTTCGCAGACGCCGCCGTGCACCCGGCGGCGTGGGCTGCCAACGATCAGGCGTCAACCATCGACGGCGCCGGCTGACGACACATGGCGCACCACCTTCTTTATCAGCGTCGGCAGCGCCAGATGATCGAGGCGGTCGGGCAGGTGCCAATCGCCATCGGCGGTGGTGGCCGTCACGCGCGCCGTCAGCACCGTCAACTCGAGGCGAAAATGGGTGAAGGCGTGGACGACGCGGCCCGGCACCGGCCGCCACTCCGCCACCGCCGGCGCGAAGGGTATGGCATCCTCGAACGGCCAGGGATCGGAGCGCCACGCGGTCGACGGCACCTCCATCATGCCGCCGAGCAGCCCGTTCGGCGGACGCCGGCGGAACAGCACCGCTCCGTCGTCCCGCAGGGCCCAGAACGCGGCGCCGTGCCGGGTGGGGCGGGCGATGCGGCGGGCTGCCACGGGGAAAGCCTCCGGCCGGCCTTGCCGCAACCCTCTGCAGTCATGCGACCACGGGCAGGCCAGGCAGCGGGGTGCGCGCGGCGTGCAGACTGCAGCGCCCAGATCCATCAGCGCCTGGGCGAAATCGCCTGGCCGCTCGTCGCTCGCCAGGGTGCGCGCATACGCTCCGATGACGGTTCGCGCCGTCGGCAGCGGCGTTCCGACGGCATGAATGCGGGCGAGGACGCGGAGCACGTTGCCATCGACCGGCACCGTCGGCCGCCCGAAGGCAATGGCGGCGATGGCGGCCGCCGTGTAGTCACCGATGCCGGGAAGCTGCCGCAAGGCGTGTTCCGCGTCGGGGAAGCGCCCGCCGTGACGTTCCGTCACCACCCGGGCGCAGGCGTGCAGGTTGCGGGCGCGGGCGTAGTAGCCGAGCCCCTGCCAGGCGACGAGGATGGCGTCGAGGTCGGCGGCGGCCATGTCCTCCACCCGCGGCCATCGCGCGACGAACAGGCCGAAATAGCCGCGCACCGTTGCCACCGTGGTCTGCTGCAACATGATCTCGCTGAGCCAGACCCGGTACGGATGGGGACGCTCGCCGGGTCGCGCCCGCCACGGCAGGTCGCGGCGGTGCCGGTCGTACCAGTCCAGCAACCGGCGGCGTGCAGCAGCGTCGAGAGGCGCCGCCGGCGGTTCGCGCGGAACGTCGATTGTGCGCATTGTCCCGACTTCCTACCATGACCGATCGATCAGCGACACGACCAGGGAGCGCTCGGTGAAGAAGAGCGGTTGGAACGGGCCGAGGGCGATCGCCGAAGCGGCGAGCAGGGTGGTGCGGCCGGTGTTCCGCCATCGCGGCTTCGCCGATGGCGCCATTATCACGGAGTGGCCGAATATCGTCGGCGAACGTCTGGCGGCGGTCACCATGCCCGAGCAGGTAGCCTTCCCGCCGAAGCGGCGCGCGGGCGGCACGCTCAGGCTCAGGGTCGCCAACGGCGGCATGGCGATGGAGCTGCAACACCTGCAGCCACAGCTCCTGCAGCGAATCAACGGCTATTTCGGCTACGAGGCGATCCAGCGTTTGCAATTCGTTCACGCTCCCGTGCCGCAGCGGACGCATCCCGTGGCCGAAGAAGAGCGACCGCTCGACAGAGACGAGGAGCAACAACTCGCCGCTCTACTCACCGGCATCGAGGACGGCGAACTCAAGCGGGCCTTGGATTCCCTGGGGCGTTCGGTGTTCGCGGGCACGCGGCAGCGGCGTCCGAACTCGGAGCCGGACGCGTAGCCGCCACGGACGATGCCGGCATCTATCGCGACCGGCGCTTGTCGAAGTGGCGGGCGATCCATAGACTCCTCCCACATGTAGTAGATCAGGAGGCCGGCGTGCGGCAGATGGTACGGTTGTTCGGCTCTCTCATGTTCGCTGCGGTCATCGCGTGCGGCGGGTTCGCTACCGTCGCGGCCGCCGAGACGCCTGACAAAACCATCGGCCTCGATGACCGGCTCACGCCGCGCTCGCTGGGCCGCGACGACGCGCCGGTGACCCTCGTCGAGTTTTCCTCGCTGACTTGTCCGCACTGCGCAAGCTTCCACTCCGAGACCCTGCCGAAGATCAAGGACGCCTACGTGACGCCGGGAAAGGTCCGGTACGTCTACCATGACTTTCCGCTCGACAACCTGGCGATGGCGGCGGCGATGCTGAGTCGCTGTGTGGATCGGGAACGCTATTTCGGCTTCATGGAGACGCTGTTCGCCAATCAAGCCCGGTGGGCCGGCAGCCGCAGTCCCGTCCAGGACCTGGAGAAGCTGTCCCGCCTCGCCGGCATGTCGAAGGAGACGTTCGACGCCTGTCTCGCCGACCAGGAACTTCTGGACGGCATCCGCAGCGCAGCCCAGGAGGCGGCGGAGGAGTACGACATCGACTCGACCCCGACTTTTCTGGTCAACGGCGACAAGATCACCGGCGCCGTCGACTTCGCGACGATGCAGCAACGTATCGACGCGGCTCTGGAGGCCTCTGGGGCTTCCGGCGCCGCCGGGCGCGGGGTGGCGGACTGATGCCGGCGATTTCCCTGATGACGGGCTACGCGCCGTGAGCCGCGGACCCTGCCGTTGCTGACCTTCTCCAGGCTCCGCCTCGCCGGCTTCAAGTCGTTCGTGGAGGCCACCGACGTAGTCATCGAAGCGGGGACGACCGGCATCGTCGGCCCCAACGGCTGCGGCAAGTCCAATCTCGTCGAGGCGTTGCGCTGGGTCATGGGCGAGACCTCCGCCAAGCGCATGCGCGGCGGCGAGATGGACGACGTGATCTTCGGCGGCACCGCCAGCCGGCCGTCGCGCAATGTCGCGGAGGTGCTGATCGAACTGGACAACTCCCGCCACACCGCCGCGCCGCCCTTCGACGGCTTCGACATGCTGGAAGTGAGCCGCCGCATCGATCGCGGCTCCGGCTCCACCTACCGCGTCAACGGCAAGGAGATGCGCGCCCGCGATGTGCAGTTGCTGTTCGCCGACGCCGCTACCGGGGCGCGCTCGACGGCCCTTCTGAGCCAGGGGCAGGTCGGCATGCTGATCGCCGCCAAGCCCAAGGAACGCCGTATTCTGCTCGAGGAAGCTGCCGGCATCACCGGCCTGCACTCACGCCGTCATGAAGCGGAGTTGCGCCTCAAGGCGGCGGCGGCAAATCTGGAGCGGGTCGAGGATGTGCTGGCGGCGCTGAAGACGCAGATCCAGAGCCTGGAAAAGCAGGCACGGCAAGCGGCCCGGTTCCGCAACGTTTCCGAGCGCATCCGCCAGACCGAGGCGACGCTCTACGCTGTTCGCTGGCGGGCCGTCGCCGCGGCGGTCGCTGCCGCCGCCCTGCAGAAGTCGGAAGCCGGCGCCGCGGTGGTCGACCTGACCGCAAAGGCAACGGCCGCGGCGGCGCGCCAGGCGGAAGCGGCGGCCGGGCTTCCCGAATTGCGCCGCGCCCAGGTGGAGACGGCTGCGGCCCTGCAGCGGCTGACCCTCGCCCGCGACACCCTGGATGCTGAAGAGCGGCGCGCCCGCGGCGACGCGGCGGCGTGCCGCAGCAGCCTGGAGCAGATCGGCGCCGACAACAAACACGAGACGGCGCTGCTCTCCGACGCCGAGCAGGCCTTGGCGATGCTCGTCCATGACAAGCTTCGCATCGAAGCGCGCTGCGTCGGGGAGGATCAAGCCAAGAGCGAGGCCCAGGCGGCGCTCGCCGCGGCCACCGACAAGGTGACCGCGCTCGACGCCCGCGCCACGGCGTTGACCGGCGCCGTCGCGGCCGCCGAAGCGAGCCGCGCCGCCCTCGCCCGCGCCGTCGCCGACCACGACCGCCGCCTGCAGCGCCTCGCCGGCCGCGCCCGGGAGGTTGATGCGCAGCAGCGGGCCCTCGCTGCCGAGACGGCCGATGCGGCTCAGGTAGCGGAAGTGGAGGCGGAACTGGCCCACGCCCGCCAGCGCCGCGACCAGGCGCGCGCCGGCCTCGAGGCGGCGGAACAGCACCGCGCCGCGACCGCCGAGCGCGCGGCGGTGCGGCTTGCCGACCAGCGGAAGGCGGAGACCGCCGCCGCCCGCCTCGAAGCGGAAGCCGACGCGTTGGCCGGCCTGTTGGCGACCGGAGCCTCTGACGACGCGCGGCCGCTGCTCGATCTCCTGGCGGCGACGCCCGAAACCGCCGCCGCGTTGGCTGCGGCGCTGGGCGACGAGTTGCTGGCGACGGATCAGGAGACGGCGGCCGAGCGCTGGCGGACCCTCGACGCGCTACCGGCCGCACCACAGCTTCCGGAAGGCGCCCGCCCTCTCGACGGCGGCATCGGCGTTCCGGAGGCTCTGCGGCGGCGGCTGGCGCTGATCGGGGTGGTGGACGGCGACACCGCCGGTCATGCCCTGCAGCCGCGGCTGCAGCCGGGTCAGCGCCTGGTGAGCCGCGACGGCGCCATGTGGCGCTGGGACGGCTATGCGGTGTCGGCGGCGGCATCGGCGTCGACGCAGCGGCTGGAGCGCCGCGTCCGCCTGCAGCACGTCAAGGACACGCTCGCGGCGGCGCAAGCCGAACTTCGATCCGCCGCGGCAGCGGCCGCCGAAGCCAAGATCGACGCGGATGCGGCAGTTGCAGCGGAGCGCCAGGCGCGGGCCGTGCGTCAGGCGGCCGAGGCCGCCCATGACACAGCGCGCGACGCGGCGGCGAAGCTGCAAAAGCGCCTTGCGCAGAGCGACTCCCGACGCAGCGCCCTTGCCGAGGCCGTCGCCGCGGTCGAGAGCGAGCGCGCCGAAGCGGCGGCGGCTCGGGCCGGGGCGGAGGCCGAGTTCAACGCATTGGAGGACCCGGCAGCCGCGCGCGCCCATCTTGCGGACCTGCGGGAGAAGCTCAACGCTGCGCGAACCCGCCAGACCGAGGCGCGGACCGCGCGCGACGCCGTTGCGCGGGAGGCCGAGGGGCGGCGGCGGCGGCTCGAGACCATCGCACGCGAGACGCAATCGTGGACGGCACGGCAGGAGACGGCCCGCAAGCAATTCGAGGTGCTGCGGGCACGCCAGAAAGAAACCGAGCAACGGCTGCACGAACTGGTCGGGGTTCCGGAAGCCATCGCCCGCAAGCGCGCCGAGCTGCTGACGCTCATCGAGGCGGCAGACCGAAGCCGGCGCGAAGCGGCGGATGCGCTCATCGCGGCGGAGACCGAGCAGGCGGCGGCGGACAAGGGCCTCCGCGCCGCCGAGGCGGCGCTCGCCGAGGCCCGCGAGACGCGGGTACGGGCCGAGGCTGCGGCCGAACAGGCGGAACAGGCGCGCCGCGAGTTGGCGGCCCGGATCGTCGAGACGTTGCAGGTGCCGCCGGATCGCCTGCCGCCGGTGCCCGAAGGGGCCGAAGCTTCGGCGGCGGCCACTTCCGGCACAGGAGAGAATGGCTTGGAGCGGCAGCTCGAGCGGCTGCGAAGGGAGCGCGAGATCATCGGCCCCGTCAACTTGCGCGCCGAACAGGAGGCGCAGGAGCTGACCGGCAGGATCGACATGCTCGCAGCGGAACGGGACGATCTGGAGCGGGCGATCACCAAGCTTCGGCGCGGCATCGCCGAGCTGGACCGGGAAGGCCGCGAGAGGCTGCTGGCGTCGTTCGAAGACGTGGACCGGCATTTCCGACAGTTGTTCGGGCGCCTGTTCGCCGGCGGCCGCGCCCACCTCACCCTGACCGAATCCGACGATCCGCTGGAGGCGGGGCTGGAGATCATGGCGAGCCCGCCGGGCAAACGCCTGCAGGTGCTGTCGCTGTTGTCGGGCGGCGAGCAGGCATTGGCGACCCTGGCGCTGGTGTTCGCTGTGTTCCTCACCAACCCGGCGCCGATCTGCGTGCTGGACGAGGTGGACGCGCCGCTCGACGACAACAACGTCGATCGCTTCTGCACTCTGGTCGACGACATCGCGCGCGACAGCGGAACCCGCTTCCTGATCATCACCCACCACCGCCTGACCATGGCGCGCATGGACCGCCTCTACGGCGTGACGATGAGCGAACAGGGGGTCTCGCAACTGGTCTCCGTGGATCTGCGCCAAGCCGAAGCGATGCGCGAGAGTGCCTGAAAGGGCGCATGGGCAAGCGCCGCAAACATTAATCAAAGCAGCAACTTGGTGCGAATAGCGGACGTCCGGCCGATGGTTTTGAACCTTGACAGGGCGGAGCGGCAATCTTATGGTGCAGCGCAATACGACGGCGTGAAGCACGGCCACGAACGGGTCACGGATCACGACTGGCTCAGGAATTCGGTGATGAGCGAGCCACACGCCCTGGATCCGCTGCGGGACTTGGGCGCCAGGCTGAAGGCGTTGCGGGCCGAAGTCGGACCGACCGCTGCGGAGCGCGTGGATGAGCCGCCCCGGTCGGGACTTGGCTTCGCGTTTGCGGTGGCGTCGCATCTGGTCGCCGGCCTTGTCGTCGGCACCGGGATCGGGTATCTGCTCGATCGGTGGCTGGACACGTCGCCGTGGATGCTGGTGGTGTTTTTCTTTATGGGATCGGCTGCCGGCATGTTGAACGTCTACCGCATGGCCTCCGGAATGGGCATGGCGCTAGGGTACAGGCCGGCGGAGCAACCGGGCGCGACTACGAAGGGCAACGGGAAGGACGGGAAGGAACGTGGCCAGTCCTCTTGAACAGTTCGAGATCGAGACCATCGTTCCGATCACCATCGGCGGGTTGGACGCGTCGTTCACCAATTCCAGCCTGGTCATGCTGATCGCCGTGGCGTTGATCACCGCGTTCCTGGTGTTGGCGGTGAGCGAGCGCCAATTGGTGCCGGGGCGATGGCAATCCATTGCGGAGTTGATCTACGAGTTCGTCGGCAACATGATCCGGACGAATGTCGGATCCGGCGGGCGGCCGTATTTCCCCTTCATCTTCTCGCTATTCCTGTTCGTGCTGCTCGGCAACATGCTGGGGATGATCCCCTACAGTTTCACCTTTACCAGTCATCTGGTCGTGACGCTCGGCCTGGCGCTGGCGGTGTTCATCGGCACCACGGTGATCGCCTTCATCAAGCACGGGGTCAGGTTCTTCGGGTTTTTTCTGCCGCACGGCACGCCGTGGTACATCGCGCCGCTGTTGATCCCGATCGAGGTGCTGTCGTACTTCACGCGGCCGGTCAGTTTGTCGCTCCGCTTGTTCGCCAACATGACGGCTGGGCACACCCTGCTGAAAGTGTTCGCCGGGTTCGTGTTTCCGATGGGGGCGGCGGGCTTGGTCGTCGCCGGCGCAGTGCCGCTGGCGGCGACTGTCGCGCTGACCGGCCTCGAGTTCCTGGTGGCGTTTCTGCAGGCTTACGTGTTTGCGGTCTTGTCTTGCATTTACCTCCACGATGCGCTCCATATGCATTAGGGGACGAACGGCGCCGCGCGCGCGGCGCTCCCAGCGTAATCTTCAACCCAGCGTAATCTTCAACTAGGCCTTAATCCTGACAGTGGCTTGAGAGGGAAACATCGAGATGGATGCTGAAGCAGCAAAACTGATCGGCGCAGGCATTGCGGTCGTGGGACTGGGCGGCGTCGGCGCCGGCATCGGCAACATTTTCGCGACGACGATTTCCTCGCTGGCCCGCAATCCAGCCGCGCAACCGTTGATCCAGTTGCCGATGTGGGTCGGCTTCGCGCTGGTCGAAGCGGTGGCGCTGTACGCGCTGGTCGTGGCACTGATGCTGATGTTCGTTTTCTGAGTCCGTCTCGCGCCGATCCCGGTGCGAAATCCCATTCAGGTGCGACATGCCTCAGTTTGACCCCGACGTCTGGTCGCCACAGTTCGTGTGGCTGATCATCAGCTTCATCGCCCTCTACCTGCTCATGGCGCGGGTGGCGCTGCCGCGAGTCGGGGATGTGCTCGAAGAGCGCGAGCACAAGATCAACGACAGCCTGCGCCGGGCGGAAATCCTCAGGTCGGACGCCGAAGCGGCGGTGGCAAGCTATGAGCGCACCATGGCCGAGGCGCGGGCCAAGGCCCAGGAGACGCTCCGCAAGGCGCGCGAGGAGACGGCCGCCGAAGCGGCGGAGCACCACGCGCGGCTGAGCGAGCGCCTGAACTCCGAAATAACCGCGGCGGAAGCGCGCATCGCCGAAGCCCGGGACAACGCCGTCGCAGGCCTCCACGACATGGCGGTCGACGTGGCGGAGGCCGCGAGCGCCCGCCTGCTCGGCGACAAGGTGGAGCGAAAGAAGATCACGGCGGCGGTGGGGCACGTTTTGGAGAGAGCATCGTGATAGCGGCCCTGGCTCAGGAAACAGTCGCCGAGGCCGGCGCGGAGCACCACGCCGCGGACCACGAGCCGTTCTACATGGGCGGCGAGTTCTGGGTCGCCATCGCGTTCATTCTGTTCGTGGCGCTGACCGCGCGCACCATCTTCAAGGTGGTGGCGGTTGCCCTCGACGACCGCGCCGAGCGCATCAAGGACCAGATCGACCAGGCCACGCGCCTCGCCGAAGAGGCCCAGGCGTTGCTGGCCGATTACGAGAAAAAGCAGCGGGAAGCCGCCACCGAAGCCGACCGCATGCTGAACGACGCCCGCCGCGAGGCGGACCGCATGTCCGAACAGGCATCCGAGGATCTGCAGCGGGCGCTGAAGCGCCGCGAGCAACTGGCGGTGGAGCGCATCGCGCAGGCCGAGGCGGCGGCGGTCGCCGAGGTGCGAACCCGGGCCGTAGACGTCGCCATGGAGGCGACCCGCGAGGTGCTGGCCGCCGCCGCGACCGGCAAGAAGGCGGACGCCCTGATCGACGACGCCATCAAGGAGCTTCCGGCCAAGCTCCGCCTGCACTGACCGGCGCGACGCGGCGTTGCGACGTCGCCCACCCGCGTTCGAACCATGCCGAACCCCTTAACCGTCCTCAACACCGTGTTCGGCTACCCGGCCTTTCGCGGCGAGCAAGGGACGATCATCGACCACGTCGGCGGCGGCGGCGACGCGCTGGTGCTGATGCCGACGGGGAGCGGCAAGTCGCTCTGCTACCAGATCCCGGCGCTGACCCGCCGAGGGGTCGGCGTCGTCGTCTCGCCGCTGATCGCCCTGATGCAGGACCAGGTCGCGGCGCTCCGCGAGTTGGGGGTGAGCGCCGCCTACCTCAACTCATCACTCACGCCCGAGGACGCGGCCAAGGTGGAGTCGGCATCCTCGCAGGCCTCTACGACCTGATCTACGTGGCGCCGGAACGCCTGCTCTCGCCGCGCTGCCTGGCGCTGCTGGAGCGGGTGGCGGCCGGCTCCGGCCTGGCGCTGTTCGCCATCGACGAGGCCCACTGCGTCGCCCAATGGGGCCATGACTTCCGGCCCGAATACATCCGCCTGACGGTGCTCGCCGAACGCTTTCCCGGCGTGCCGCGCATCGCGCTGACGGCGACGGCGGACTCCACCACCCGCGACGAGATCGTCGCCCGCCTGCAGCTTGGCGGCGCCCGCATCTTCACCTCCAGCTTCGACCGCCCCAACATCCGCTACACCATCGTCGAGAAGACCAAGGCGCGGGACCAGTTGCTGGCGCTGATCCGGAGCGGCCATGCGGGCAACGCCGGCATCGTCTACTGCCTGTCCCGGCGCAAGGTGGAGGAGACGGCGGCGTGGCTCAAGGACCACGGCGTCAACGCCCTCCCTTACCACGCCGGCATGGAGGCCGCGGCGCGACGGCGCAACCAGACGGTGTTCCTGCAAGAGGACGCGGTGGTCATGGTGGCGACCATCGCCTTCGGCATGGGCATCGACAAGCCGGACGTGCGCTTCGTCGCCCATCTCGACCTGCCGAAAAGCATCGAGGGCTACTACCAGGAGACGGGCCGCGCCGGCCGCGACGGCCTGCCCGCCGACGCCTGGATGGCGTACGGACTAGCCGACGTCATCCTGCACCGCCGCATGATCGACCAGTCGGACGCCGAGGACACCTTCAGGCGCCTCGCCCACGCCAAGCTCGACGCGCTCCTGGCGCTGTGCGAAAGCGCCACCTGCCGGCGCCAACGCCTGCTTGGCTACTTCGGCGAGGCGAGCGGACCGTGCGGCAACTGCGACATCTGCCTGGAGCCGCCGGAGACATGGGACGGCACCGAGGCGGCGCGGAAGGCGCTCTCCTGCGTCTACCGCACCGGCCAGCGCTTCGGCGTCGGGCATCTCATCGACGTGCTGCTCGGACAGGACACCGAACCGGTTCAGAAGTGGCGCCACGACCAGGTCACCACATTCGGCATCGGCCGCGAGTTGGGCGAGCAGGACTGGCGCACCGTCTTCCGCCAGCTCATCGCCCAGCACATGCTGGAGGTGGACCACGCCCGCTTCGGCGCGCTTCGCCTTGCGGAGGCGAGCCGACCGGTGCTCCGCGGCGAACAGCAGGTCATGTTCCGCAAGCGCGTCAAGAAATTGGCGGCGGCGGCCACTCGCACCGCTCGTCCGGCGGCCGAGCAGCTCGACGCGGATGGGCAGGCGCTGTGGGAGCGCTTGCGCGCTTGGCGCAGCGATACCGCCAGGAGCCACGGCGTCCCCGCCTACGTCATCTTCCACGACGCAACGCTGCTGGAGGTGGCCCGCACCCGGCCCGACACCGTGCCGCGCCTCGCCGCCCTCCCCGGCATCGGCGCCGCCAAGCTGGAGCGCTACGGCCAGGCCGTGCTGCAACTCTGCCGCGGCGCCGGCAGCGGCGCCAGGGACGAGGCACAAGCGGCCGGCGACCCGAATATCGGGTAGCGGTGACCGCGTTCTAAACTGCTACCACTTCGTCAAGCCCAGCTTCTGGAGGACAGCCCCTGGAAAACGGGTGGCGGGTTGATGTCGACGGCGCGGTATACCGCGGCTGGCGGGTTACGCTTTGCTAACCCGCCCTACGGCTACGGCAAGAGCGACAAACGGGTTACTGAGGCGTCAGTAGATGTCGAAGGGGAAGTATTTGGCGTTGATTTCCGCGTAGGTGCCGTTGGCGCGGATGGCGGCGATGGCGTCATTCAGTTTCCGGACCAGTTCCTCGTCCTCCTTGCGGACGGCGATGCCGATCCTGTCGTCGAGCTTGGCCGCCTCGCCGACGAAGTCGAAGCCCTGCCCTTCCTCCGTCTGCAGCCAGTCATAGCTGACCAGCATGTCCGCCAGCACCGCATCGGTGCGTCCGGTGGCCAGGTCGAGGTAGGCGTTCTCCTGGGTGTCGTAGAGCTTGATGTCGACCTGATCGGCGAAGTTGTCCTCGAGGTACAACGCGCTGATCGTCGCGCGCTGAGCGCCGATCGTGGCGCCGTCCAGCTTTTGCGGATCGAAGTCGGAGCCCTTCGGGGCGACGAAGCGCAGCTTGTTGGACCAGTATTTGTCGGTGAACGCCACCGCCTTCTGGCGCTCCTCGGTGATCGACATGCTGGCGACGATGGCGTCGTACTTGCGGGCGAGCAGGCCCGGAATGATGCCGTCCCAGTCCTGGGTGACGAACTCGCACTCCACCTGCATCTCCTCGCAGAGCGCCCGGGCGATGTCGATGTCGAAGCCGATCAGCTTGCCGGTCGCGTCGATCTGGTTGAACGGCGGGTAGGCGCCCTCGGTGCCGATGCGAAGGGTGTCGGCGGCGTTGGCCGCCCCGGCGGCGAACAGCCCGATGACGGCGGCGGCGATGACCAGTTTCGGCAGACGCATTGTATCCTCCTCTCGTTCGTTGCTCTTGATGGATCCCGATCACAGATGGCTGGAGAGAAACTGGCGGCAGCGCTCGGTGGTCGGGGCCTGGAAGATGTCGGCCGGCGCGCCCTCCTCCAGGACGCGGCCCTCGTGCAGAAACACGACCCGGGTCGAGACGTCGCGGGCGAAGCGCATCTCGTGGGTCACCACCAGCATCGTCCGGCCCTCTTCGGCGAGGCTTCGCATCACCTGCAACACCTCGCCCACCAGTTCCGGGTCGAGCGCCGAGGTCGGCTCGTCGAACAGCATGACCTGCGGCTCCATGGCCAGCGCCCGGGCGATGGCGGCCCGCTGCTGCTGTCCGCCGGACAGTTGCGACGGGTAGTGATCGCGCTTTTCGGCGATGCCCACCTTCTGCAACAGCGCCTCGACCTGCGCGACGGCGTCGCGCCGCGGGACCTTGCGCACGTGCACCGGCGCCTCGATGACGTTCTCCAGGATGGTGAGGTGCGACCAGAGATTGAAGCTTTGGAAGACGAACCCGATGCGGGCGCGGATGCGGCTGATCTGGCGCTGGTTGGCGGCGACCAGCCCGCGGCCCGGCCGCGCCCTCAGCTCCAGCTCTTCGCCGCCGACCCGGATGCGGCCCTGGTCGGGCGCTTCCAAGAGATTGATGCAACGGAGCAGGGTGCTCTTGCCGGAGCCGCTGGCGCCGATGATCGAAATGACATCGCCGTCGAACGCGGTGAGGGTGACCCCCTTCAGCACCTCGATCGGACCGAAGCGCTTGTGAATGTCCTCGATCTCGAGCGCCGCCACCGCCTTCAGCATCCCGTTTGCCGTCCCAAGTTTTCCCAAGTCTCAAGCCACGTCCGCTGTCAAGTCAAGGATTAACGGCGAAGCAAAAACAGCTGACTTGGCTGATAGGTCTTAGGGGAATGCATAATCGCGGACTATTTCGCACACTTGAATGTGGTAGCTCGTGAAATAAGCCTCCCGGCCTCGCTCTTGCGCCTCGCGATGCTCCGGATGATCCCGCCAAGCCGCGAGCGTTTCCAGAGACCGGAACTCGACGAAAGCGAGGCTTTCTCCGTCTGCGGCAGCGAACTCCTTGTACGAGACGAAACCGGGCATGTTGGCGGCCAGTTCGTACATGCGTGCGCCGACTGTCTCTACTTCCGTCAGGTCGGCATCGTCCCGCATGCGGGTGCGAAACACGATGACGATCATTTTCCTCTCCTCATCCTCTAACGCCGCGTTCGCAAGATGGTCCTCATATCTCGTCGCCAGCGCCACCGGTGACGAGATCATAAGCTTGGCGCGCCGTAAACAACGGCCGACCGGGAACGAGTCTCGAAGACTTCTGCACCAGCACCAGGTCCCCGTGTATCGCGCGCATGTAGTCTTCCTTGTGCTCAAGCGCATCCAGGCCGTACTTGACCGCCTCGTCGGCAGCGAAGTTAGTGTGCTCCCACACGAAATAGGCGTCCTCAAGCATTACTCGCCCGTTTTGCTGTACCCATGCCCTCGGCACCACGCATTTCCAAAGATAACCGGAATACAGGGTCGTGCGGCTGCGGCAGCGTTTGATCTTGTGGCGAGGGTCGTCGCCGTCCAGCCAGAGGCAATAGTCGAGCATGCCGCCGAACGCGATCAGGTCGACGCACTTCGGGCAGAAATGCGTGCGGTGGCCGAGAAGCCCGGTCACCTCCACTTCGGCGCCGCCCCATCCCTCGTCGAACCATTCGCGCAACCGGTCTGCCTTGTTCTCGGGAATGATGACCGGCAGTGAATCCGCCTCGTCGCCGCTGCCGATCTGGGCGATGAAGCGGGGGCCTATCCCGTCCGGCAGGCCGTCCTCCAGCGTCCAAGTAAAGTCCCACGAAGGCGCCCACAGGTCAAAGCCGTTGAACAGCCACTCCTGAAGCCGATTGCGCCAGCCGGTGAACGGCGCGACGTTCTGCGTCTGCCGCTCCCACCATCCGCTGTTGAGCAGGGCGCAAGGGAACAAAGTCCCTTCTACCGTGAGTAGTTTCGGCTCGGTCAGCTGCACGCCTAGCAACAGCTTGCTTCTCAGGCTCGCCACGTGCTCGCGATCGCCGACAACAATGTCATTACGGTCCGAGAGACGGCGGAGGAAATGCCGGAAGTGGCGAGCGCGCAGCGGAAGGTATTGCTGAACCTCAGCGGCGATGTCCCGGCCCAGCGACTCGGTGCTATTGCCGTCCGACACCGGCCGTCGCGACAGGCATTGTTCGACGGCTTGGTGGATGCCCTTCGCCACTTCGTGCCAGACGCTGTCGCGCTGTCCCTTCGGCAAAGTCTTGACCGGCTTCATGTCCCGCGGCAGCCCTTGAAGTGCGCCGAAGGGAGCCGGACTCCAGTAGCAATCTTCTATCACGATCGGAATCACGAGGGCGATGCCGGCCTCGTGCCGCTCCATGGCCTGACGCATTTCCGTGCGGTAACAGAACTCCGAATCGAGGAACGCCTTGCTGACCAGGAGCAGGACGATATCGGCCGCGGCCAAGGCGCCGCGAATGCGGTCGTCCCATGGTTCGCCTGGCGAGAGGCGATGGTCGGACCAGACGTCGATGATCCCTTCATGCTTGAGGACACCGAGATGGCGCCGAAGTTCGTTGCACTCCACTTCGTTCTCATGCGCATAGGAAACAAATATTTTTGCCGGCTTTGCAGCCATGGCCGCGCTCCAACGCATGGCGAGCCGGTCGCAGCCTGATGAAGCCGCCCGGATCGCCTGCTACCGCTTACAACGGTTCTCCGGAAGGGGCAGGCCCCGCCACTTGGCGCGGAATGCCTCCTACTTCCGGTTACGCGGCGGATTATAGGTCGTATTTCTAAGGATGCTATGTGAATAGCATCACAGAGCGGCGGGGCCCAACGAATTAGTGTAGCGCTGCAGAGCATCCCGTGCGGGATGAGTCTGCGGACACAGAAGGGGAGGATTGCATCATGTCCCGGGAGGATGAAGCGACCGGCGTTGCCAAGGGAACGATCGTTGCTGTGGGTGCTTCATCGGGAGTCGCCACTGGCTCCGCAATGACAACGGCGGCGGCCACTGCGGCTCACGGAGCGGTGGGGGTGAAGGCGGCGCTCGCCGCCACTACTCTGAAGGGCGCCGCGGTCGCAGTGCTTGGAACCACCGCCGCGTCGATCGCGCTGCCAGCGGCACTCGCCATCGGCGGCACCTATGCAGCGTGGAAGCTGGGCAAGCGGCTTTTCGAGGACTGAGGCCGCGATCGGCGGTTTGTCGGTGCTGACGGACGACTCACATCCGCCAGCACCGTTTTAGTTCAGCAGCCAGAGGGACGTGTTGAGGGCCATGGCGTACGCGACCCAGAGCCCATACGGCGCCAGCAGCCAACCGGCGAGGCGGTCGATACGCCGGAACAGGACGGCGGTGACAACGATCGCGGCGAGCAGTACGACGATCTCGATCAGCGCCAGCCCGATCGCCTGCAGACCGAAGAACAGGACGGTCCATGCGAGGTTGAGGCCGAGTTGGACCAGGAACGCCGTCAGCGCCGCGCGTCCGCCCGCGAACCCGGCGCGGCGCCACACCCGCCAGGCGGCCACCGCCATCATGACATAGAGCACCGTCCACACCGGCCCGAACACCCAGTCGGGCGGGTTGAACGACGGCTTCTGCAAGGTCTGGTACCAGCCGTCGACGCTGGTCGCGGTTATGGCGCCGCCGATCCCCGACACCGCCAGGCACAGGACGGCAAACCCGGCGAGGCCGAGGAGGTCGGGGCCCGACCGGCGCCGGCTCGAGGGCGACGCCGTCACGCGCGGCGCCCGCTGTCCACGGCGACGCTCTCCGGCGGCTCATTCTCCGCCGTCCCGGTCAGCATGTCCTCGAGGCGGCCCTGCTCCACGGCTTCATGGGTCTCCGGCGCCGTCTCGCCCTCCAGCCTCTGCAGCCGGCCGTGCGGGATCTCCTCCCCCGCCGCCCGCTGCTCGTCCTCGATGGCGGCCAGGGCGTGACGGGGGATCAGGCCGAGGTCGGCGGCGTGCTCCGCCATGGCGTGGCTGTCGGCGGCCAGCACCAGACTGCTGCCGGCATCGGCGACCTCTTTGGCCAGGGCCTCGATGGCGGCGATGCGTTCCGGATCACGGCTGATGTTGCGGATGTAGACGGCGAGCACCCGCGACCGGTGCTCCTTGACGATGCGGGCATAGATCTCCGGATCATGCTGGCCCGAGTCGCCGATCAGCACGAACGGCATGTCGTCATAGAGCGACAGCATCCGGTCGATCATATCGCGCTTGTGGTTCTTGCCCTTCTTGGGCAGCGGGTGCTGCAGGGTCACTCCCCACTCCCTGAGGAAAAGGATCGGGCCGACGGGGATGCAGTGCAGGTTGAAGAACGTCTCCAGCACTTCGTAGATGCTCCACGGCCCGCGCGACACGTACAGCATCGGGTTGTGCTCGAAGCCGGAGACACCGCCATAGAGCGCCCGGTACAAGGCGCCGGCGCCGGGGAAGGCGAGCCGGCTCTCCGCCTTGCTGACGAACAGGCGCCACAGCATTTTCAGCTTGTTGGCGACGCCGGTGAACATGACGGTATCGTCGATGTCGCTGATGACGACGAAGCGGCAGGTGTTGGGCGGGATGTACACCCAGCCGCGGGCGTGCGCGTCGCACTTCGGCTCGATCAGCGCCAGTTCGACCGCGTGCCAGCCATCCCGCCCGTGGGGGCGGTCCTGGATGCGCATGTGCAGGCGGAAATAGCCGAGACTGTCGGCAGTGACCCTCTCGACCGCGCCGCCGAAGCGCGCCTCGACCAGCGCGCCGCCGATGCCGCGGCGCAGGAAGCGGCGGAGGATGTCGACGATGTCGTGCGCGAGGCCGCCCAGCCTGAGCCCGATCCCGAGGCCCATCTGCCGGACGACCCGGCCCATGAGAAAGATCTCGTCGTCGTGCCCGAAGCCGCGATAAGCCTGCAGCACCGGTCCGCTGCGCCGCCCCGTGCGGCGAACCGGACGCGCCACCAGCCGCAGCAACCGCCGCAGCCCGGTGTTGGCCATGTGGCGGGTCGAACCGCTGGGGCCAGCGTTCATGAAGGGTCCTCGCGCGCGCGCATCGGCATTGCGCCTGGTTATCGTGCTTGTTCAAGTCAATGCCGGCGGCGACGGCTGGTTCCGCGAGCCGGCATTGTCTCAAACCCGAAATGGAGTTAAACACAAGAAGATAGAGCAGAGTAGCGTTATCGCCGGCGATCGATGGAGCTCCAAGCATGACCTACCGCGAAATCATGGTGCATGTGGACAGCCTCGAGCGGAGCGAAACCCGCGTGCGCTTGGCGCTCGATCTGGCGAAACGGTTCGGCGCGCGGCTCCGCGGCGCGTTCGCCGAGTGCGATCCCTACCTCGCCAATCTGGCCTCGCGGCGGCCGGACGAGATCTTCCGCGACGAGGAGAACCGCTGGCGCGGTCTTTGGGCCGAACAAACCAGCGCTTCCGGCATCGCCGCGGAGTGGTCGGCGAGCATCGTGCGGCGCGACGACGCTCTGATCTCGGCCCTCCTGTTCTGGGCGCGGCATTCCGACCTGGCCGTTCTCGGGCAGCATGATGCGCGCCAGCAGCATGCCTCGGGGGTGCCGCAGGACCTGATCGAGAGGATCGTGCTGTGGTCGGGACGGCCGGTCCTGGCCCTCCCCTATGCCGGCGAGTTTCCCCACGTCGGCCGGCGGGTGATGGTGGCCTGGAACGGCGGCCGCGAGGCGACGCGCGCCGTTCACGATGCCTTGCCGTTCCTCGTCGCGGCGGAAGAGGTGGTGCTGGTCGCCTTGAATCCGCGCGATCCGGCCCGATCCCACGGTGACGTGCCCTGCGCCGACCTGGCGCGGCACCTCAAGGCACACGGCGTCGCCGCCGATACGGAAGCGCTCGAGGTCCAGGACATCGGGGTCATGGACATGCTTCTGTCACGGATCGCCGACCGCGGCGCCGACTTGCTGGTCATGGGCGCCCACGGGCACTACGGCTTCCCGCACCTGAACCGCGGCAGCGGCACCCGCCACATCCTCACCCACCTCACCGTCCCGGTGCTGCTGTCGCACTGACCGTCAGTCGGAGGGAGACGCCAGCTTGAGGCCGAGGATGCCGACGACGATGAAGCCGACGAACACGTAGCGGGCGAGACTCGACGCTTCGCCGAGCAGCCAGATGCCGAGAAAGAACGTGCCGACGGCGCCGATGCCGGTCCACACGGCGTAGGCGGTGCCGACCGGAATGTCGCGCTGGGCCAGCAACAGCAGGACGCCGCTGAGGGTCATGGAAACGGCGGCGAAGATCAGCGGGCCTGCGCGCACGCCGTGTTCGCTCCAGCCGAACTTGAGGCCCATCGGCCAGCCCCACTCGCATATCCCCGCCAGCACCAGGTAAACCCAAGCCACCGCCGCCTCCCCGTCCGCAGCCCCGCTACGGGCTGCAGCATCGGGGGCGGTCGCCGCGCCGTCAACCGAGATGGGAGGCCCCGGGCCTCAGTCGGGCGCGATCCTTGACAGGATGCCGATCAGGGTGGCGATGTCCTCCGGGCTCAAGGCCCGGGCGATGCGGCGCTCATGTCGGCGCACTTTGGGGACCAGCCGGTCCAGCAGCGCCGTCCCGTCGGCGGTCAACGCGAGGGCGTAGGAGCGGCGGTCATGGGCGGCGACGTTCCGCTGCACCCAACCTTCTCCCTGCAGCCGGTCGATGACCGCCACCATCGTCGAGCGCTCGATGCCGATCGCTTTCGCCAACGCCGACTGGCTGAGACCCGGGTTGGCGTCGATGATCACCAGCACGCCGAACACGCCCGGCGTAACCCCGGGGTCGGTGACCACGTCCGTGAAGTCCGCGAACACCCGCGCCTGGGCGCGCCGCAACTGGTAGCCCACCAGCTCCGGCAGCAGCCCGTAGTCGATCCGCCGCCCGCGGGATGGCGCGCGCTTCAAGGGCGCAGCCGACAAGCCGCCCGGAGGGCCACTACTCATGCGGGAGATACGCTCATGGAAAGCGCACGATTTCTGGCCATTTTGCCCGATTCGAGTACATTTTATATCACCTGAACGGGCGTAACTGCTTGGAAACGCAGGCAATGTGTCCGTTTTGAGCGCAGGAATGTATGCGGATGTATGCGGATGTATGCAATACCCGGGTTAACCCCTTGAAAATGCGTCGCTCTACTGTAGCGTGTTCTGGGGCCGCGGCCGTGCGCGGGATGGCGCGCCGCGGGGAAGCCTCGCCTCGGCCCCGCCCAGCACGCCGTCGTCTGAGGCACATAACCCTTACCGCCAGCATCCGCAAGGCCGGGCTTGGACGCCGCCGAGCAAGTCGCGCCGCGGCCGATGCCGCCAGTGGCATTGCAAGTGGGGTGACGCGGGAGAACGTCCAGCGCGGTCACGCTTGCTGTTCGGGGAACATGTTGAAAGAACAGCCCCCGCTGGTGAGGCGGGGGTCTGCGAAGAAGAACCGGCGGATGACCTTGGGACGCCGAGCCCGCACGAAGGGTCGATTTGCTTGCGAAAAGCGACCGCCTCTCGATTTGCTACACCCGCTACGATAGACTACCGGAACACAAAATACAAGGGGTTGAAAAACCGATGAGGGTTCTCGGCTTCGATATCGGTACCACATCTATAGGATTTGCAGTCATCGACCATCTGCCGGAGACAGAGCAAGGTCGGATTCTACGTCTTGGAGTTCGCGTGTTTCCGGAGGCGCGCGATCCTGAAGGAACACCCTTCAACCAGACGCGTCGACAGAAGCGCATGGCGCGCCGACAACTCCGTCGTCGTCGGCAACGCCGTAGAGCGCTGAACGAAGCTCTTGGCAGCGCGGGCTTGTTGCCCAGGTACGGCCATCCTGAATGGTCCGCAACCATGGCCGCAGATCCTTACCTGCTCCGCAAGCGTGGGCTTTCCGAAGCTCTGTCGCCGCACGAGGTCGGCAGAGCAATTTACCATTTGGCCAAGCATCGGCACTTCAGCGGGCGGGAGCTGGAAGAGGACGTTGATCAGGCGGAAGAGGATAGCGACGAGAAGGCCGCGAAGTCGGATCGAGACGAGACGACGAGGGCCCTCCGAGACGCCGGCACGACCCTCGGAGCCTGGCTGTCGTTGCGCGGACCGCAGGAACGAAAGCGGGGCCTCCACGCTCACCGGTCCGACGTCGTGAACGAATTCGAGGCTCTGTGGGAAGCGCAAGCGCCACACCACGCCATCCTGCGGGACACCTCGTTCAAAGCCGCTATCCAGGACACGGTCTTCGCCCAACGGCCCGTCTTCTGGCGCAAGAACACCCTCGGCGAATGCCGCTTCATGCCGGGGGAAGATCTGTGTCCGAAAGGAGCATGGTTGTCCCAGCAACGGCGAATGCTGGAGAAGCTGAATAACCTCGGAGTTGGAGGCAACGCTCGTCCCCTGGACGAAGACGAACGGGCGGCCATCATGGACCGCCTGCAGACGCAAGCGTCGATGACTTGGGCGGGTGTGCGTGCCGCACTCAAGCCGCTCTACAAGGCCCGCGGGGAAGCGGGCGTCGAGAAGCGTCTCAAGTTCAATCTGGAGATCGGCGGCGACAGGGGGCTCCTCGGCAACACGGTCGAGGCCAAGCTTGCCCGTGTCTTCGGAGGCGATTGGGCGGATCATCCCCACAAACAGGCGATTCGCGATGCCGTGCATCGGCGGCTGTGGGCAGCGGACTACGGCGAGATCGGAGACCAACGCGTAATAATACTGTCGGCGCCCGAGCGGAGACAGCGCCGAGCGGAAGCAGTATCGACCTTCATCGCTGACTTCGCCATCACGCAGGAACAAGCGAAGCAACTCTCGGAGATGACCTTCCCGACCGGCTGGGAACCATTTTCTGTCAAAGCGCTTGAGGCTTTCATGCCACATCTCAAGGCAGGCGTCCGCTTCGGCGTTCTCGTCAACGCACCGGAATGGGAAGAATGGAGAAACAGCACCTTCCCCGATCGCGATCGGCCGACTGGTGAGGTTCTCGACCGCTTGCCGAGCCCCGCCGTCCGCGAGGAGCGGGAGCGGATCGCCAAGCTTCGCAATCCGACGGTCGTGCGCACCCAGAACGAGCTGCGTAAGGTCGTCAATAACCTCATCGGTCTCTACGGCAAGCCGGACATGATCCGTGTCGAGGTTGCTCGGGACGTCGGCAAGTCGAAGCGCGAACGGGAAGAGACAGAAGCCGCACGAAGAAAGCAGGAGAAGCGCCGACGAGACGCCGTCAAGGATCTCGGTGAGAACGGAATCCATGAGCCGTCACGAAGGGACATCGAGCGCTGGCTCCTGTGGAAGGAAAGCCGGGAGCGTTGCCCCTATACCGGCGACCAGATCGGCTTTGACGCCTTGTTTCGAGAGGGGCGCTTCGACGTCGAGCACATCTGGCCGCGCTGGCGCTCCTTCGACGACAGCTTCCGCAACAAGACCCTGTGCCGCAGGGACGTGAACCTCGAGAAAGGCGACAGGACGCCGTTCGAGTACTTGGCTCACGACCCCGACCGGTGGGACGCGGTCAAGAGGCGCCTGCAGGAGATGATCGCGGCGAAGGGCGGGAATGGCATGTCGGCGGGAAAGGTGAAGCGGTTCCTGGCCGAGTGCCTGCCGGACGAATTCGCCAGCCGCCAGTTGAACGACACCGGCTATGCCGCTCGGCAAGCGGTCGCCTTCCTTAAGCGTCTCTGGCCGGACGTCGGACCCGAAGCGCCCGTTCATGTTCAGGCCGTCACCGGTCGGGTTACCGCACGGCTCCGGGAGCTGTGGGGACTTAACAACATCCTGGCGGACAACGGCGAGAAGACGCGCGCCGACCATCGCCACCACGCCATCGACGCGCTCACCGTCGCCTGTACCCACCCCGGGATGACGAACCGCCTGTCCCGCTATTGGCAGGCCAAGGACGATCCGCGTGCCGCGGAACCGAGCCTGCCGCCGCCGTGGACGACAATCCGTGCCGACGCGGAAAAGGCTGTCACCAACATCGTCGTCTCGCACCGGGTGCGGAAGAAGGTATCCGGACCGCTGCACAAGGACACCGTCTACGGCGACACTGGCAACGACGTCTCGACAAAGAGCGGTACCTATCGCGAGTTCGTCACCCGGAAGAGGCTCGAGTCGATCAGCAAGACCGAGCTTGGGTGCATCTGCGACTCGCGCGTTCGCGAGGTCGTCACCGGATGGGTCAACGAACGCGGTGGCGATCCGAAGAGGGCGTTTCCGCCCTACCCGCGACTCGGAGACGATAAACCGGAAATCCGGAAGGTACGACTGTGGACAAGACAACAGGTCCGTCTGATGGCTCCGGTCTCCACTGGATACGCCGATCTCGGCGCCAACCACCACATCGCGATCTACCGCACCGCGGCAGGACGGGTGGTCTTCGATGTCGTCAGCCTGTTCGAAGCCGCACGGAGAGTTGCGCGGAGGGAACCGATCGTACGGCGCGCGCCGGAGGATGGCGCTGCATTCGTCATGTCGCTTGCGCCAGGCGACGCACTGCAGCTCACGGAGGGAAACAAGGCAGGCTGCTGGATCGTACAGGGCGCGTGGTCGAACGGTCAGATTGTTGTTGAGAACGCCAATGACGCGGCGCACGCGACGACCAACCGCCCCAACGCAGCGTCCCTGTTGGCGAGGGGCGCCCGAAAGGTGGCGGTCGATCCGATCGGCCGCGTTCGGCCCGCCAACGACTGATGAGGAGCCGTGATGATCCGGAAGACGGTGGAGTTCGCAACCCCCGGCACCCGGCTCTCCGTTTCCCACCGGCAACTGGTGGTGGAGAGACCGGAGCACCCGACGGCGACCTTGCCAATCGAGGATCTGGGGGTTGTCATCGTCGACGACGTGCGGGCGACCTACAGTCAAGCCGTCTTCATCGAACTACTCGCGGCCGGGGCGACCCTGATGGTCACGGGTCGTGACCACCTTCCGGCCGGAATGATGCTGCCGCTCGACGCTCACCACGTGCAGACCGAGCGCCATCGGGCCCAGGTGGAGGCGGGCGAACCGCGGAAAAAAAGGATCTGGCAGGCTCTGGTCCGGGTCAAGATCGCGCAGCAGGGCCATGTCCTGTCGTGGTTCACGTCGGACCCATGCGGCCTTCCCCTCATGGCCCGCCGGGTCCGGTCCGGCGATCCGGACAATCTCGAGGCCCAGGCGGCGCAGCGCTATTGGCCGCGCTTGTTCGGTCGGGAATTCCGCCGTGATCGCGATGCCGACGGCATCAACGCCCTCCTCAACTACGGCTACGCTGTCGTCCGCGCCGCCATAGCCCGTGCCGTAGTTGCGGCGGGCCTGATCCCCTCCCTCGGGGTGTACCACCGCAACAGGGGGAATCCCTTCTGTCTCGCCGACGACCTTCTCGAACCGTATAGGCCCTATGTCGACTGGCGAGTGCGATTGCTCGTTGGTACTGAGGGCGAAACAGCGCCAAGCTTGGGAGAGCGCGCGGCTCGAGCGGCTCTGCTGTCCTTGTTCAACGAAACGGTCGTCGTCGCAGGCAGGAAATATCCACTTCTCGTGGCGATCGGAATCAGTGCCGCCTCTCTGAGCCGTGCCCTTACCGGTGGCGATCGCTCACTGGCGATGCCGGAAGGGATGCCGGTGTCACCAGATCTCCTGGAGGCGGAGCTCTAGCGCAATTGGCTCACGATCGTCCCGTACCTCAGTTTCCATGGGGATGGCGCTCAATGTGGGTGATAGCGATGTTCGACCTTCCGACCGATACGGCGAAAGCTCGAAAGGCCTACGCCCAGTTCCGCAAGCACTTGATCGAGGATGGGTTTACCATGATGCAGTTCTCGGTCTACTCGCGCCATTGCGCCTCCATCGAGAACGCCGAGGTGCACGTTAAGCGGATGGGGGACGTCGTACCTTCGGCGGGAGAGGTGCGCTTCCTCGTCATCACCGACAAGCAGTTCAGCCGCATCAAGATCTATGTTGGGAAAAAACGGCGCCCCGTCGCGCCTTCGCCCCCCCAACTCGAGCTATTCTGAGCGTTGGGAGGGCGAAAACGCAAGGGACTCAAGGAGCTTGCCCGAAGGCCGCAAGTGCTACAAAAGGGTCGGCCGCAATCCCGGCGCAGCTCGACGCCCTGTTCGACGGGAGCCGCCCGGTGTAGCAAATCGAGCCGGCCGCAATCCGCAGCGAACGATCTAGTGATGAAGACGCACGACGGAGTGTAGCAAATCGAGAGCCGGCCGCAATCCGCAGCATAGAACGACACACGCAGATGGAGGAATGAAGTGTAGCAAATCGAGAGCCGGCCGCAATCCGCAGCACACCTCACCCCGACCGTCAATCCATAAAAAGTGTAGCAAATCGAGAGCCGGCCGCAATCCGCAGCGCATCGGCAACCGCAACATCGCAGGCGAAAAGTGTAGCAAATCGAGGCGGCCGCAATCCGCGCCGACTGCCTCAGCCCACAGTTGCGCGCGGTAGTGTAGCAAATCGAGAGCCGGCCGCAATCCGCAGCAGCCGGCAATCTCGGATTTCTGCGCCAAAAGTGTAGCAAATCGAGAGCCGGCCGCAATCCGCAGCGCCTGCATGTCAGCCCGCTCCGCGTCCTGCAGTGTAGCAAATCGAGAGCCGGCCGCAATCCGCAGCGGATACCCCGGCATCAGCGGTGGCTGCGTCAGTGTAGCAAATCGAGAGCCGGCCGCAATCCGCAGCGTAATCATGCCAGACGTGCCGAACCCCGCGAGTGTAGCAAATCGAGAGCCGGCCGCAATCCGCAGCTGCTGATGCAGGAAGGGGCAAAAGCCGTGAGTGTAGCAAATCGAGGCCGGCCGCAATCCGCAGCAGGAGATGGCTGCGGCCGAGGACGAGGGGCCAGTGTAGCAAATCGAGAGCCGGCCGCAATCCGCAGCGAAGGACGCGATGCATGTTAACTTTTGCGCAGTGTAGCAAATCGAGAGCCGGCCGCAATCCGCAGCGCCACGCTCGGTTTGGCCACCGGGTATCAGTAGTGTAGCAAATCGAGAGCCGGCCGCAATCCGCAGCCATATCTGGGTGGGGGAATACACCGGGACCAGTGTAGCAAATCGAGAGCCGGCCGCAATCCGCAGCCTGGAGTCCGACGCGGTTGCTGGCGGGTATAGTGTAGCAAATCGAGAGCCGGCCGCAATCCGCAGCTGGTGGATAGCGAGGACATCGCCCGCGAGAGTGTAGCAAATCGAGAGCCGGCCGCAATCCGCAGCGAAAAAGTTGCACTGCACATCGCGGTCGCCAGTGTAGCAAATCGAGAGCCGGCCGCAATCCGCAGCGGAGCGACCCCGCTGAGGACGTCGCTGCCCAGTGTAGCAAATCGAGAGCCGGCCGCAATCCGCAGCCGTCAGGCCGTCATAGAGCCCCGCCAGGAGAGTGTAGCAAATCGAGAGCCGGCCGCAATCCGCAGCAGGTATTCCTGCAACCCGTTGGGTTCGGACAGTGTAGCAAATCGAGAGCCGGCCGCAATCCGCAGCCGGCAACGGCCGCTACGCCGCCGAGCTCACAGTGTAGCAAATCGAGAGCCGGCCGCAATCCGCAGCGTACGCGCGTCGACCCTGACCGGCGCCTGGAGTGTAGCAAATCGAGAGCCGGCCGCAATCCGCAGCTGGCGATCCCGATCGGCCCGCCGACTGGAAAGTGTAGCAAATCGAGAGCCGGCCGCAATCCGCAGCAAGGGAGTGACGGCAGATGAGCTTTTGGGAAGTGTAGCAAATCGAGAGCCGGCCGCAATCCGCAGCTGGCGCATCACGCCGACTGGCCGGTGAACGAGTGTAGCAAATCGAGAGCCGGCCGCAATCCGCAGCAAGACCCGCAGCGGCATACCTAGCGCCGTGAGTGTAGCAAATCGAGAGCCGGCCGCAATCCGCAGCCCCAGTCCCAGACGCCGTAATCGTGACCGTAGTGTAGCAAATCGAGAGCCGGCCGCAATCCGCAGCATAACGGTGCTGCGCGATCCGGGGCGCTTCAGTGTAGCAAATCGAGAGCCGGCCGCAATCCGCAGCCCTTGGCGAGCCGCGCATGCTTTTGCGCCGAGTGTAGCAAATCGAGAGCCGGCCGCAATCCGCAGCAGAGCAGATGACGATCTGCCCGATGCTTATAGTGTAGCAAATCGAGAGCCGGCCGCAATCCGCAGCGCAGAGTTCGAGATGCTCGCTGATGCGTTTAGTGTAGCAAATCGAGAGCCGGCCGCAATCCGCAGCAACTGGTCGAGGTGGACGCCGAGCGCTGGCAGTGTAGCAAATCGAGAGCCGGCCGCAATCCGCAGCACACTTCAACCGTAGAGCATGTGATTGACAGTGTAGCAAATCGAGAGCCGGCCGCAATCCGCAGCCGCAAGCATACAGGACACGAGACCGACGGCTCAGTGTAGCAAATCGAGAGCCGGCCGCAATCCGCAGCGCGGCCGCAATCCGCAGCGTGCCCGGCTGCAGGCCGATCGGGCCGGTGAGTGTAGCAAATCGAGAGCCGGCCGCAATCCGCAGCCGATCGACCATTCCGACCTGGGAGAAGATTAGTGTAGCAAATCGAGAGCCGGCCGCAATCCGCAGCGCGCGGGGGTTACGGGGCTGTCGGTGTCCAAGTGTAGCAAATCGAGAGCCGGCCACAATCCGCAGCGCGCCGGCAGGGGCGAGCGCGGTGGTGATCAGTGTAGCAAATCGAGAGCCGGCCGCAATCCGCAGCTGGCGGCCGACCAGCTTGTCGAGGTGCTGCAGTGTAGCAAATCGAGAGCCGGCCGCAATTCGCAGCCTGGAGCCGATGGCGGAGCGCGCGAGAGCGAGTGTAGCAAATCGAGAGCCGGCCGCGATTGGGGGCGGTCGGGCCGGCGGGTGTTCCCGGCAGTAGTCGTCACCGGGGTTTGGGGCGGAGGTCGCGGACGCGGACGGCTTTGCCTTCTGAGCGGGGCACTTCGCCGGGGCGCTTGACGACGACGTTGCAGGTGAGGCCGATCAGGGACTTGATGAGGTGGCAGGTCTCCTCGCCCTTGCGCTCGCGGGCCTCGTCGTCGAGCGGAGCGTCGGGGGTCATCTCCACCTCGACGGTGACCTCGTCGAGGGCCTCCTCGCGGGTCAGCACGAGCTGATAGTGCGGGGCGATGTCGGGGACGCCGATCAGCACCGCCTCGATCTGCGACGGATAGACGTTGACGCCGCGGATGATCAGCATGTCGTCGGTGCGCCCGGTGACCCGCATGAAGCGCCGGTGGGTGCGCCCGCAGGCGCACGGCTCGTCGGTCAAGAGCGTGATGTCGCGGGTGCGGTAGCGGATCATCGGCAGCGCCTGTTTGGTGAGCGTGGTGATCACCAGTTCGCCCGCCTCTCCGACCGGCAGCGGCTCGAAGGTCTCGGGGTCGACCACCTCGATCAGGAAATGGTCCTCCCAGACGTGCAGCCCTGACTGCACCACGTGGCACTCGCAGGCGACGCCGGGGCCGAGGATCTCCGAGAGCCCATAGATGTCGACGGCCTTGATCACCATGCGGCCTTCCAACTCCTTCCGCATGCCCTCGCTCCACGGCTCGGCGCCGAACACGCCGTAGCTGAGGGGCGAGTTGCGAAGATCGATGCCGTGCTGCTCCGCAACCTCCGCGATGTTGAGGGCGTAGGACGGGGTCGCGCACAGTATCTTCGCCCCGAAGTCGCGCAGCAGCACGACCTGACGCTCTGTGGCGCCGCCGGACACCGGCACGACCGTACAGCCGAGCCGTTCCGCCCCGTAGTGCGCGCCGAGGCCGCCCGTGAACAGGCCATACCCGTAGGCGTTATGCACGGTGTCGCCGGGCTTGGCGCCGGCGCAGGCCAACGAGCGCGCCATCAGATCGGCCCAGAGTTCTATGTCGGCTCGGGTGTAGGCGACCACCGTGGGCTTGCCGGTCGTCCCCGAAGAGGCGTGCAGGCGGAGGATCATTTTCTTCGGCACGGCGAACATGCCGAACGGGTAGTTTTCGCGGAGGTCGTTCTTGACGGTGAACGGGAGGTGCCTGATGTCCGCCAGCGACGTGACGCGATCCGGATCGATGCCCGCGCTGTCCCAGGCGCGCTGGTAGTGCGGCACGTTGTCATAGGCGTGGCGCAGTGTTTTCTTGAGGCGGCCGAGCTGCAAGGCCTCCAGTTCGGCGCGCGGCATCAGTTCGGCGTTGGGGTCGAATATGTAGGTCTGTGGATGGCCCAAGTCCGCGAGTGCTGCCTGCGATGTCATGACGTTTCCTCCCCGTCCGGGTTGTTATGGGCGTCGTTGATGGCGTTCCGCACGGCGGTCCGGACGGCCTCCGGATCATCGTCGAGACGGCGCTCCCAATCGTTGAACAGCGCATGGAGCCGGCGAAGACCGCGTGAACGGACCTCCCCGTAGCCGCGCGCCCACACCGCCGCCGCGGCAACGTCGCCGGCCAGCGCGGGATCCCGGCGGGCGGCGGCGGCGACCGCGGCCAGCCAGATTTCGATGGCGGCCTGTTCGCGGGCGTAACGCAACGTCCGCCGCCGCCATGGCCGCAGCACCGCGAGGGCGCGGAACGCCAGGAAGCCGGCGGGCGAAGCGGTATTGATGCGCAAGCCGACGCCGGTCCCGGCCTTCCCCGGCTTCGGCGGCGGCAGCAGGCGGGCGGCCCAGGGGGGCAGCACGCCCTCCATCTCTTCCCGCCCCGGCTTGAGGAAATCGACGACCGTCAGCGGTGCATCCTCGGCGCCGCCGACCTCGGCGCGGATGCGCCGGAGGCGGCCGGGGCGGGTCTTGAGCTGAGCCACCCGGATCACGTCCTCGAACGCCATCCATGCCGCAAGGCGCCGGGCGACGGCTTGCGCGAGGGCATGATCGGGGTCGGCATCGAGCGCGATGATCGGCGTGAGGCGTTCGAGGTAGAGGCGCGCGTAGGCCTCGTCCTGATAGTCTACGAGGCGGGCGAGGCCGTGGCCGACGATGGCTCGAAGCGGCTCCGGCAGGTCGGCGACCTCGCGGACAAAGGCTGCGGGCGCGTCGTCGAAGACGGCGCCGTCGGGGGGAGCGTCCGGCGTTGCGGAAGGGCGACGCGCCACGGCGACGCCGGCCTCGAAGCCGGCGAGGTTGGCGGCGACGGCGACGCCGGCGTGCTCGATCGCCGACCGGCACGCGGATGGCGACAACGGCAAGACGCCGGTCTCGGCGATCGCCCCGAACAGCACGGCGTTGAGCCGGCCCGGGATACGTGGCCCGGACTCGGCCGGTGCATCGATCTCGATCAGCCGCTTGCCGGCGCGGGCCAGCGCCGCCAGCACCGGCGCCGCTGCGATGGTGCCGTCGCCGGGCGGCATCTTCTCGGCGGTGCTGAGCGTCCGCTCCCGCGCGCTGACCACCGTCGTCTCGCGCCCGACATACCCTAGCGCCAGGGCGCGGCCGGCCTCGGTCGGCTCCAGGGCGGCGAGGAGATCAACGTCTCCGGACGACGGGTAGAGGGAGAATACCGGATTCTTCGGCGGATCGCGGCGGGGAAACAGCTCGAAGTAGTACGTGGTGGCGCCGGTGCGCTGGGCGACGCCGGGGATCGACGTGGCCTGCGCCGGAAATCCGTCGTGGCGGGCCGCGGCGACCAGCCAGTCGGCGAGCACCCCGCCCCCCTGCCCGCCCAACGCCGCGATCAGCACGCAAACGGGACGCTCTTCCGTCATCGACGCGGCAGCGGCAGTCATGACGCGCCCACGGCCGCGAGCAGGCGGCGGTTGAGGCGGGCGCGGAGCGACTGCCAGCGGTTCGGCTGAACGGTGGTCGACGCCTTGTAGAACGACGGGCACAGCTTTGCCGCCTGCGCCACCTGGCCGCACAGGTCGCAGGCGACGCAGTCGGGGGCGACGGTGGCGGTCGGCGCATCCTTCAAGGGGTCGCGGGCGGGGCGGAGGGTGAGCGACGGGCAGCCGTTGAGGCGCATGCAGGAGTGGTCCCCGACGCACACCTCCTCGTCGACGCCGTAGCGTTCCTTCCGCGTCGGCAGCCCCGCCTTGGCGCGCTCGGCGTCCAGCTTGCGGCGGCGGCGGCCCTTGGCGAGGGCGCACTCGGCATCGGAGATGACGACGCGCACGCCCTGCCCGCGACGGTCCAGCGCCTGACGCAGGATGCGCAAGGTCCTGCCCACGTCGTAGGCGTCGACGCGGCGGAGCCACGGCACGCCGATGGCCCGCAGGGTGCGCTCGATCGACACCTGCACTTTCCGGCCCCATGGCGTCGAACCCGTAGACGGCACGTGCTGCTGGCCGGTGGCCGAGGCGTAGCCGTTTTCCAGTATGATCAGCACCGAGTCATGGCCGTTCCACTGGGCGTTGACGGCGCCGGTCGCAAGGCCGTTGTGCCAGAAGCCGCCGTCGCCCATGACCGCGACGCTCGACTGGTTCAGCGCAGGGCCGACGGCGCCGCCGCTGGCGAGGCTCATCCCGTATCCGAGGACGGTCGAGCCCATGTTGAACGGCGGCAGGGTCGCAAACGTGTTGCAGCCGATGTCGGACGAGATGTGGAGCGGGCCGCGCTCCCGCTGCAGCAGCTTGAGCGCCGTGAACACCGGCCGCTCCGGACAGCCGGTGCAGAAGCCCGGCGGCCGCGGTGGCGGCGGCGTCTCCAGCATCGCCCGCGCCGCCTTCACGCCGTCCTGCACCTCCCCTAGGCGGCGCTTCGCCTCGGGGCCAAGCGCCGGGTCGGCGTCTTCGAGCCAGGCGGCGAGGCCGGCGCGCACCACGTCGCCCGTGTACTCGCCGGCCTCGGGCAGCACGTCCTTGCCATGAACGCGAACATCGAGGCCGCGCTCCTGGGCAAGCGAGCGGATCTGCTGCTCGATGAACGCCGGGTTGCCCTCCTCCACCACCAACACGGTCCGTTTGCCGTCGAGGAATGCCGCGACCTGGTCCGGCACCAGCGGGTGGATGACGTTGAGAATCAGGAGCGGCACCGGCGTGTCGCCGTAGGCGCCGGCGGCGCCGAGCAGGCGCAGCGCCCGCAGCACGACGCCGTAGGCGCCGCCTTGAAGAATGATGCCGAGCGGCCGGCCGTCTCCGGGATGCTCCTCGTTGAGGCTGTGTTCGACGATGAAGCGCCTAGCCGCCGGCAGCCGCTCTTCGATCTTGGCCTTCTCCTGGGCGTAGGTGGAGGGCGGCAGGACGATGCGGCCGTAATCGTATTGCGCCGCCGGCAGCGGGTTGCGGGCGCTCCACGGCGGCGGCCGGTTGTCCTTGGCGACGAACGAGCCGGTCATGTGCGCGGCGCGGATGCGGATACTCATGATCACCGGCAGGTGGCAGGCTTCGGACAGGTCGAACGCCTCCTCGGTGAGGCGCACCAGGGTCGGCATGTGGTAGCGCGGATCGATCAGCGGGATCGAGGACTTGAGGGCCGTCGCGTGGGTGCGTTCCTGGATGACGCTGGCGCCCTCGCCGTAGTCCTCGCCGACGACGATCAGGGCGCCGCCAGTGACCCCGGCCGACGCCAGGTTGGAGAGCGCATCGGAGGCGACGTTGGTGCCGACGATGGATTTCCACGTCACCGCGCCGCGCAAGGGATAATGGATGGAGGCGCCCAGCAGCGCCGCCGCCCCCGCCTCGCTCGCCGATTGCTCGAACTGGACGCCGAGCGGCTCGAGGACGCGGTCGCGGGACTCGGCCAACACGTCCATCAGGTGCGAGACCGGCGCTCCCGGGTAGCCGCCCACGTAGGCGACGCCGGACTGCAGCAGCGCCTTGGTGATCGCGAGGATCGCTTCGCCCTCGAACACATCGCCGTCGCCGAGGGTCAGCTTGACCACGTCGTCGGCGAACGAGCGCTCCATGCCCGACGCGCCGACCGGGCCGATCTGTTCGTGGAAGCGAGGCAGGATGTTCATCGCGCCGACCATCCCGGTTTGACGCCCGGCCCGCCCGGTCCCGCGCCGCGTGCCGGGGTGTGGCGGATCGCGAAGCCCTGGTTGAAGCCGGCGCGGGTGATCAGGGTGAACTTGAACGCCCAGCCGCCGGCCATCGCCAGCAAGCCGCCGAGCACGAAGCCGGGGGTCAGCAGCGGCGGGAACGCCAGCCCGCCGGCGATCAACAGGATCGGGCCGATGTGGGACGCGAGGATGAACGGCGCCTGCAGGGACTGGAGCACGTCGAGCGCGCCGGCCGGCGCACCGCCGTGCCTGAGGTTCGCGAAGTAGCGGACCCAGAACCACCAGCGGAGCGCCACCAGCGCCAGCACGGCCAGCGCTGCCGCCAGTCCGACGCCGAAGGGATCGGCCAGCGCGGCGGTGCCGGCGAGGAACGCACCGCCGCCTTCGGCCAATCCCGTCGTCACCAGCAGCGGCACCACCCGGTCCTCCCGCCATGTCGGGATGCCTTTGGAGGCGTGGATCATCCGCGCCTGGCAGTAGAGGAACACCAGCGCCAACGCCGCGGTCACCGCGGCTAGGACGGCGGAGTCGAACCACACCGCGGCGAGGCCCGCGGCGAACAGCGGGCCGCTGGTCAGCGCCTCCCGCGTCATCCACGAGGTGTGCGGATTGATAACGACGTTGATGAACCGCCACGGCCGGCCGATCTCAAGCCAGACGAAGAACAGGCCGGCGGCGATCAGCGCCAACGCCGCCAGCCCCGGAATCACGAACGAGGCGCCAGCGACGGCGGCCGCGGCGGCGAAAGCGGCGAGGCCGGTGCCGGCGCCGCCGCACATGAAGTTGCCGGCGGCGCGCCAGTCCCAATGCTCTTGCTGGCGCGGCGCCGCGCCCGGCGACATGACGCCGGAATCCATGGCGACCGGCGCCCGCGCGTCGTCGCTCTCCTCCCCGCGCTTCCACAGGTAATAGAAGCCGGGACGGGTGTTCAGTTCCTCATGCATGGGAAAGTGCCGGTAGTCGTGGAGCAGAGCCGAGACGTTGCTGTCGGGGTTGTCGAGGTCGCCGAAGTGGAGCGCGTCGGCGATGCAGGAGTTGACGCAGGCCGGCGTCGCCTCCGGATCGAGTCCCGGGGTCAGGCCGTGCTCGAGACCAAAGTCGACGCGGTCCGAGCAGAAGGTGCATTTCTGGGCGACGCCGAGGCGGCGCGGCTCCTCACGCTTCGCCTCGTTTTTCATCTTCATGCCCACGCCGCCATACGCGAAGCGCGGCGCGTCGATCTTGTAGCGGGCCTGGTAGGGGCAGGCGACGGCGCAGTAGGCGCAGCCGATGCAGAGTTCGTAGTCGATGGTGACGATGCCGTCGGCGCGCTGGCCGGTCGCGGTGGAGGGGCAGACGTGCATGCACGGCGGATCCTCGCAGTGCATGCAGCCGACCGGCACGAACGTCCGGGTGACATTGGGGAATTCGCCGGACTCGACATCCAGCACCTTCCGCCACTGCACCGCCGGCGAGGTGGCGTTGGCGTGCTTGCAGGCGGCGGTGCAGGTCTGGCAGCCGACGCAGCGGTCGAGATCGGCGATCATCGCCCACCGCGTCATCGCGCTGATCCTATAGAGCGTGTCATGTCACCGGGGGCCTCCCAGGCGACGCAGCGAAACCTTGACAAGGTCGCTGCCGGAGCCGGTTGCGTCGGTGAGACCGAGCAGCATCGGCGTCAGCTTGTTCATGCTCGGGACCTTGAAGTCCTTGGCGACCGGCGTCGCCCAGTGATCGAACTGGCCGATCATCAGCAGCGTATCGGGGCGGATGCCCTGGCGCAGCACGGCGCTTCCTTGTGTCTTGGCGATCGGCGAGCGCACCTCGACACGGTCGCCGGGCCCGATTCCCATCTCCGCGGCCTTGCCGGCGTTGATGATGACGCCGCCGTGGCCGGCGATGTTGCTCGCCACTTCGCGGATCATCTGGACGTCGACGTTGGCGCCCCACGCGTATTGCATGCTGCGCGCGGTCACCAGCCAGAACGGGAAGTCCTTGATGTCGATCTTGTAGTTCTCGGCCAGCACCCGCTCGAACAGACCGGGATAATCCTTCCAGTCCGGCAGCGGGTTGTATTCCTCGAGCTGCTCATCCCACCACGAGATCCCCCGCTCGTGCAGGCGGTTGGCGAGCTGGCGGCCGATCCGGAACAGGCGTTCCTGGTACGGAAGCTCGAAGCGGAGCTGCTTGTCGATGATCGTCGGATACAGGTACCAGTCGAGCTTGGGGAACGGCGCGACCCGGAAGCCGTGCTCGCGGTAGTAGTCGAGGCCCTGGTTGTCGGCGCCGCCGGACAGCTCGGCGCTGGCCGCCCGGCAGACCGCGTCCCAGATTTCCTCGACCCCGTGCGGCTCCTCGGGCTTGAGCGAGAAGTCGTAGCCGTCGCCCTTGAGCGGCACCCCGGCAGCGCCTTTGGAGATGGCATGGTTGTATTCGAGCAGAAGGCCCGAGCGGTGCGCCAGCTCGGTGGCGATCCAGGTGAAATCGCGCGTGTCGCCTTGCGGCTCCACCGCCGGCTGGCGGAGCGCGAAGCCCTGCTTGTCCCAGTACTGCTCGAAGTACTTGGTGCCGCCGATGCGGATGAGCTGCAGACTCTCCAGGTCCGTGCACTCCGGCAGCAGCACGTCGGCGTAATGGTTGGTCTCGTTGCGCCCGTAGGAGAACGCCACCGTGAATGGGAACTTGGCGATGGTCTGCTCGATCTTCTCCGTTTCCCAGAACGAGATCACCGGGTTGGTGCGGTAGACGATCCACACGTCCGGCATGGTCGGCTCCGGCCAGTGCTCGGGCGGGTCGTCCTGCATCATCCAGGCGATGTGGGTGGGGCCGAGCGCCTGGCTCCACGGGCTGTTGGCGACCAGCGGAATCAGGGTGCGGTTGGCATTGCGCACCTCCGGCCGGCTGATCCAGTGTTCCTTGTCGGTGGGGTTCATGGGGTAATCCATGAAGCCGTCCGGCCCCGCCTTGACGCACGCCTGGCGCGACGTCGCCGGCCGATTGAGGCGCACCGTGGTGCCGAGGATGCCGCCCGGCACCTCGAGCCCGCCGACCAGGCACGCGAGCGCGGTGCGCGCCCACACGCAGTCGAAGCCGCCCCAGCCGTTGTTGACCGTCTTGCCGAGGGTGATGGCGACCGGGCGGTAGGGCAGCGTCACGCCCTCGATGTCGATGGTCTCGCCGATGCGGGCGTGCTGCAGGAACTCGTTGGCGACGCGGCGGATGGTCTTGGCCGGCACCTCGCAGATCTGTGACGCCCAGCGCGGCGTATACGGCTCCACGTGCGCCACCAGCTTCTCGAACGCGGACAGGCAGCGCTCCGGCTTGTGCCGCCACCGCCGGCCGTCGGCGCCGATCTCGAGGCCGTTCTCGACCAGGAACGGCGCCTCCAGAACCGGCTCGGCGCCGGGCGTGTCGAACGGCACCGGGCTGTCGGTGCGCCCGTCCCAGATCAGCGGCTTCTCCGTCTCCGGGTCTCGCATGTAGAAACCGAAGCGGCCGAGCAGATAGGGCGACGAGGTGCGGTGCTTGATGAACTCCAGGTCCAGGTCTTCCCGCGGGTGCTCGTGGAGCAGGACGTGGAGCATCGCGTAGAGGAAGGCGGCGTCGGTCTTCGGCTTTATGGGGATCCACTCGGTCGAGCAGGCGCCGGTGACGGAGAGGTGCGGCTCGACCTGAACGCGCTTGAAGCCGCGGGCGCGGGCGTCGGCGTAGCGCTTGACCCCGCACACGCCTCCCGACGCTTCGACATTGGCGCCGAACGAGACCAGATACTCGCAGAGCGGCGTGTCGGGGCAGACGGTGAAGGCGCGGTGCCAGAACTCGCCGTAGAGGTGCTCCGAATGGTAGCACTTGACGCCCTGGCCGCTGCCGAAGCCGAGATCGACGGGGCCCCAGGCGGCGAGGAAGGCCGGGAAGGTGCCCATGTAGGCGGTCGGCGTGCCGGCGCCGCCGAAGCTGACGGCGAGGCGGGGATAGCCGGAGCCGTCGAGCAGGCCGCGGGCGCGAGCGTCCTTGAGCTTGCCGGCCACCAGGTCCAGCGCCTCGTCCCAGGAGATGGGAACGAAGCCGGGGTTCTCGTTCCGCCCCTTCTTTGGGTTGGTCCGCTTCATCGGGGTGCGGATGCGGTTGGGGTTGTAGGTCTTCTGGACAAGGCCATAGGCCTTGACGCAGACCTTGCCGCCGGCCGGGTGCACCTCCGCGGCCTCGAAGTTGGGCTGAACCTCGGTGGCGACACCGTCTTCCACCGAGACGGTCAGCAGGTCCGGCCCGGCGACACACTGGTAGCAATATGTCGCAACGGTGCGGCGGTCGCCAACCGGAGCGCGCCCGGGATCGCGGCTCATGTTGCCGCGACTTCCGCTTCGGCCCCCTGGCGCGTGTATTTCAGTCGCTTGGCCTTGAGCCGCTCGAGGGTCTTGTCCCTGTCGACCACGAAGCGGGTGTGGGAGCCGTTGCCGATCGGCTCCAGGTCGTCCTCGGCTTTGACGTCGAGACGCACCAGCCGGCCCTCGACCGCCGCGATGGTGACCGTCACGGTGACATGCATGTCGAGCAGGGTCGCCGCGGTGTGCTGGACGCTGACCGCCGTCCCGACCGAGTCCTCGCCGTCGTCGAGGTGTTCGAGGATCAGGTCGCGACAGCAGTGCTCGATGTCATGCACCAGCATCGGCGTCGCGTAGACCCGGCCGTCCTCACCCATGAAATCGATGGTCCGCTCGCGGTCGATGGTGATTCGCCGCTGCAACGACAGGCCTACCTGAAGGCTCGACTTCATGCTTCCTCCCTCGGCGCCCCTTTTGCGTTTCAGATGCGCACTGCACCTTCGCCCTTGGATCGGGCAAGCGCCATTTTCCGTAAAGTCGTACGACAATACAGCAATGAAGGCGGTGAAATCAAGGCCGGTTTGGAGCGCTCCTTTGCGCGGCTACTTCGTCAGGCTGTCGATCATATAGAGCCCATCGGCGCCCCGGGTGAGCGTGAAGTCGACCTCCGCGCCGGGCTTGAGCGAGGACAGATCGACATTGTCCGCCACGGCGAAATCCATCGTCATGCTCGGCCAGCCCAGCGCCTTGATGGGACCATGGGAGAGCGTGAGCTTGCGAGATGCCGCATCGACGGCGTCGACCGTACCCGACGCGGCCACCGCCTCCCCGTTCGAGGTCGTTCGTCCGCCACCGTGGCCGCCCGAGTCGTGGCCGGATTGGGCGAAAGCCGCGGGAGCGAGGGCGAGGCCGAGGGCGAGAGCGAAGGCGAAGGCGAAGGCGAAGGCGAAGGCGAAGGCGGGAGCTGAGCCGATCACGAGAGCTTTCATAGTGTCTTCTCCTGGCGAGGTGAGGCTTCAATGGCGGTGGGCAAGAGCGCCCTCGGGAACTGGAAGGACTTTGGGTTGCGGATCGTGTCGAGCCGGTTGACCAGCACGAAAACGGCGGGGATGACGAACAAGGTGAGCAGCGTTGCAGTGGTCATGCCGCCGACCATGGGAGCAGCGATGCGGCGCATGACATCGGATCCGGCGCCGACCCCGTACATGATGGGCAACAGGCCGGCGAAGATGGCGGCCACCGTCATCAGCTTGGGACGGAGACGCAACAGGGCGCCTTCGCGCACGGCGTCGTAGACGTCGTTCATGCCGACTGGCCGCCCCTCGCCTTCGGCCAGCCTCCGGCGCTTGTCGAGCGCGATGTTCAGATAGACCTGCATGATGATTGCGGTTTCGACGGCGACGCCCGCCAACGCAATGAAACCGACCACTACCGCCACCGACAGATCGAACCCCAGCAGCCAAAGCAGCCAGAAGCCGCCTGACAAGGCCACCGGCAGGGTCGCCATGATGACGATCACGTCGAGGACCCGGCCGAAGGCCAGGTAGAGCAACACGACGATCAGCAGCAGGGCCACGGGGATGATCAGGCCGAGACGCTTCTCGGCGCGCTCCAGGAACTCAAACTGGCCCGACCACGCCAGGGAGTAGCCCGGTGGAATCTGCACCTGTTCGGCGACGGTTCGGCGAGCTTCGTCCACATGACCGCCCAAGTCGCGGCCGGCGATGTCGACATAGACCCAGCCGTTGAGACGGGCATTTTCCGAGCGGATCATTCCCGGGCCGTCAGCGATCTCGATGCCGGCTACGTCGCCCAACGCGATATGCGCCCCGGAGGGAGTGACCATGGGCAACTCCCGCAGCGCTGCGATGCTGGTCCGGTCGTCGTAGGGATAGCGGATGCTGATCGGATAGCGCTCCAGCCCCTCCACCGTCTCCGAGACACGAATACCGCCGATCGCGGAGCGGATCACGTCCTGCACGTCGGCGATGGAAAGGGCGTGGCGGGCCGCGGCCTTGCGGTCGATGTCGACGTTCAAGTAACGCCCGCCGACGGTGCGCTCGGCGTAGGCCGAGGCCGTGCCCGGCACGCCCTTGACCACCTGTTCAATCCGGGCGGCGATGCGGCCGATCTCGTCCAGATCGGGCCCCGCCACCTTGATGCCGACCGGCGTCTTGATGCCCGTCGCCAGCATGTCGAGACGGTTCTTGATCGGCATGATCCAGACGTTGGTCACGCCGGGGATCTGCACCAGACTGTCCAAAGCGTCGCGGATGCCCTGCATGGTCATGCCGGGGCGCCATTGATCCTTCGGCTTCAGGCGCACCGTCGTCTCGACCATGGTCAAGGGGGCAGGGTCAGTGGCCGTTTCCGCACGGCCGACTTTTCCGTAGACCGTCTCGACCTCGGGCATCGTGCGGATCAGGCGATCGGTCTGCTGCAGGATCTCGCCGGCCTTGCCGATGGAGACGCCCGGGAACAGGCTCGGCATGTAGAGGAGTTCCCCCTCGTCGAGCTCCGGCATGAACTCCGTGCCCAGCTTTGCGATGGGGAAGGCGGTCGAGACGGTCATAGCCGCGGCGGCGATCACCATGGTCAACGGCCGCCGGACAACGCTCCCCAGCAAGGGGCGATACATCCAAATGAACAATCGGCTGACCGGGTTCCTGTGCTCGGGAATGATGTGGCGGCCGCGGATGAACCAGCCCATCAGCACCGGCACCAGGGTAATGGAGAGGATGGATGCAGCCGCCATGGCATAGGTCTTGGTGAAGGCCAGCGGCTTGAACATGCGGCCTTCCTGGGCCTCAAGGGCGAAAACCGGGACGAAGCTCAAGGTGATGATGAGCAGCGAGAAGAACAGCGCCGGCCCCACCTCCGTAGTTGCCTCGGCCACCACCTTCCAGCGGTTCTCGTTCGTCAGCGGCGTCGTCTCGATCTTGCGGTGCAGGTTCTCAATCATGACGATGGCAGCGTCCACCATGGCGCCAATGGCGATGGCGATGCCGCCGAGCGACATGATGTTGGCGTTGATGCCCTGCAGCCGCATGACCAGGAAGGCGGCCAGAAGACTGATGGGCAGGAACAGGACGACCACCAGCGACGAGCGCAGATGCAGCAGGAACGCGGCGCAGACCAGCACCACGACCAGCATTTCCTCGAGCAGCTTGTGGGTCAGGTTGTGGATCGCGCGTTCGATCAGGCCGGAGCGGTCGTAGGTGGTCACCACCTCTACGCCCTCGGGCAGGCTCGCCTTCAGATCGGCCAGCTTCTGCTTCACCGCCTCGATGGTGGCGAGCGCGTTTTCGCCCCAGCGCATGATGATGACGCCGCCGACCGCCTCGCCCTCACCGTCCAATTCGCCGATGCCACGCCGCAGCTCCGGCCCGAGGCGGATCTCGGCCACGTCCGACAGCAGGACCGGCGTGCCGCCGGCGCTGGCCTTGAGCGGCACCGCCTCAAGATCGGCGATCTCGTCGATATAGCCGCCGGCGCGCACCATGTATTCCGCTTCGGCCATCTCGATGACCGAGGCGCCGGTTTCCTGGTTCGCCTTCTGGACCGCGGCCTTGACCTCTGACAGCGGCAGGCCGTAGGCGCGCAGCTGCTGCGGATCCACGACGACCTGGTACTGCTTGACCATGCCGCCGACGGTGGCCACCTCGGACACGCCCGCTACGGTCTGCAGTTCATACTTCAGGAACCAGTCCTGGATCGAGCGGAGCTGCGACAGGTCATGCCGCCCGGTCCGGTCGACCAGGGCGTACTGGAACACCCAGCCGACGCCGGTGGCATCGGGCCCAAGGGCCGGGGAGGCGCCGGCCGGCAGGCGGGGAGTCACCTGCGACAGATACTCGAGCACCCGCGAGCGGGCCCAGTAGAGGTCGGTCCCCTCCTCGAAGAGGATATAGACGTAGCTGTCGCCGAACATGGAATAGCCGCGAACCGTGCGCGCACCGGGCACGGCCAGCATGGCGGTGGTCAGCGGATAGGTGACCTGGTCTTCGACGAGTTGCGGCGCCTGACCGGGATAGGACGTCTTGATGATGACCTGCACGTCGGAGAGGTCGGGCAACGCGTCGACCGGCGTGCTGCGCAAGGCCCAGATGCCGCCGACCAGCAGCAGGACCGTCAGGACGGCGATCATGAAGCGGTTGGCAAGCGACCAGCGAATGATGGCGGCGATCATTCCTTCGCTCCCGCCGCCGCCGGCTCCAGCTTGACAATGTGGAACATGCCCTCGGCATCCTTCGCGAGGGCGAACCGCACCCGGTCGCCCGCCGACACACTCGCCTCGACGTCCTTGGCCAGCTTGAACTCCATGGCCATGGCGGGCCAGCCGAGCGCCGGGATCTGCTCGTGGTTCAGGGCCAGTACCGCGCCGCCTTCCTTCACCGCCTCAATCTCGCCTTCACCCCAGGTCAGGCCGGGGTCTTCGCTCCCGGCGATCACCTCAGTCTTTGCCGAGGGTCCGTGCTCGTGGCCGCCGGACTCCTCCATGCGGGCAAACCCTGCCCTGATGCTGGATTCCGAGTCGATGAGGAACTGGCCGGATAGCACGATCGACGCGCCTTCCTCGATGCCGGACAACAGTTCGGTCAAGCCGTCGAACTGGGCGCCGACCTTCACCGGCACCGGTTTGAAGCGCCCCTCGCCCAACGCCAGCACCACGCGGTCGTTGCGCCCGGTGCGGATCACCGCCTCGGAAGGCACCGCCAGGACTTCGGGCCGCGGATCGCCCTTCAGAATGACCTCGGCGAACATATTCGGGCGTAGCTGCAGGCCCGGGTTCGGGAAGCGCAGGCGCACCCGCAAGGTTCGAGTGGCCGGATCAAGGTCCGGATAGATGTAGTCGACTTGGCCACGCCAGACCTCGTCCGGCAGATGGGACAAGCGCGCTTCGGCGGCCATGCCGGGGAAGACCCGGCCCGACTGGCTCTCGAGCACGTCGGCGATGACCCAGATCGACGACAGGTCGGTCAAGGTCATGACGGTCTGGTCCGGGCGAATGTACATGCCTTCGCCGACGCCGAGCTGAACGACGACACCGTCCTGCGGCGCATAGACCCGAATCCGGTCGGCCGGCCTGCGGTCGGCGGCGATTTTGGCGATCTGGCGGTCGGAGACGCCGAGGGCCTGCAGCCTGCGGCGCCCGGCGGAGGTCATCCAGTCGTCGCCGCGCTCGATGTCGCGGACATACTCGAACGACGAGGCTTCCAGTTCGGGCGAGAAGAACTCGAACAGCAGGTCGCCGCGCTTGACCTCGGCGCCGAGCGAGCGGACGACGAGGCGCTCGATCCAGCCTTCTTTGCGGACATGGATGTGCGAGGTGCGGTCCTCATCCTGCGCCACGTATCCGACCGTGCGGATCTCGGCGCCGAAGCTCACCCGTTCGGCGGTCCCGGTTCGCACGCCGATCGTGTTCATCACCGCCGGCGACACGGTGATCTGGCCAGGGTCTTCCGCCCGTTCGCCCGCTTCCTCTCCCTCGTAGACCGGGATCAGGTCCATGCCCATGGGCGACTTGCCGGGCGCATCGCGCCGGTAGTTGGGATCCATGGGGGCGACCCAGTAGAGAACCTTCTTTCCGCCCGAGGCGGCCGGCGGGTCCGGGTTGAGCCGCTCGTAGGCGATGCCTCCACCGACGCCCATGGCTGCAGCCAGGGCGACGGCCAGCAAAGTTCGTGCCGACATGATCTAGGATTCCTTCCTGAGAACGGTCGAGGCGACGCCGATTGCGCCGCCAGAATTCGTTCAGGAAGGACTGCGGGGAGGTTTCAGGGCGAGGGAAACGGCCCAACCGGTCGCCGTCCGGTCTGTCACGCGCCAGGAAGCAGACCCGACCCGCGGACGAACGGGCGCGGCCGGTTCCCCGGTCAAGCAGCCAAAGGCGGCAACACTGCAGTTCGAGAGGCCGGGAATGCAGTCGTCATGATCCGTGCCTGCATGGTCGCTGCAGTCCTCTCCGCAGGCATGAACGTCCTGATCGGCGAGGATCGCCGTTGAAGATACCCGCTGACAGTCGTGCAGGCTGCGGGAGCCATGGGCGGGAGCGATGCCGTGCCTTTGGGACTCGCTGATCGAACTCGCATACGCCGGCAGCACGCCGCCCACGAGGGCGACGATCACCACGACAACGTGCAGCATGCGGGCGCCCATCGGGACCCCTTCGACCTCAGAAGACCGGTCAAGACTACCTCACCCGCCCGAGGCACGTCAATCAGGTGCCCCGGTCGCGCTAGACGTTCGTCTGGTCGGGCGGGGCATCAGGAGGCAGGCCTGCGGCGCCCTCTCGCTGCTTCGCCGGCCCGGCGGCTGCACCTGCACCAAAGCAGGTCATCGAAAGCGACCCCATCGCAAAGCCGCGCACCAGCGGCTCCGCGATCCCTTCGCCGGCCGCCGCCAGTCCCGCGAGGTAAAGAAGCGGAATGAAGTGATCGGGGGTCGGCACGGCAAGCGAATAATCGGGATGCTCGACGAGCTTGAGGATGGCCGCCGGATCGGCGGCAAGCTGCGCGGCGGCGGCTTCGTCGAACCTCTCGGCCCAGTCGAATGCCGCATCCGGCCGGTCCCACTGCACGCGCCGCAGGTTATGGACCACGTTGCCGCTGCCCAGGATCATGATCCCGCGTTCCCGCAATGGCGCAAGGCGGGATCCGAGCTCCAGGTGGTATTCCAGCGGTTTCAGAGCGTTGATCGACAGCTGCACCACGGGCACGTCAGCTTCGGGGTAGAGGTGAGCGAGGACGCTCCAGGTCCCGTGGTCGAGGCCCCATTGGTCGCGGTCAAGCCCGACCCACAGCGGCCTGACCGCCTCCGCTACTTCCCGGGCGACATCCGGCGCGCCTGGCGCGGGATAGTCGAAGGCGAACAATTCATCCGGAAAGCCGTAGAAGTCATGAATCGTCCGCGGCCGGGCCATCGCCGTGACGGCGGTCGCGCCGAAGAACCAGTGCGCCGACACCACGAGAACCGCGCGCGGCCTCTGAAGCTGCTCGCCGAGCATACGCCACGCCTCGGTGAAGCCGTTCCGCTCCAGCGTGTTCATCGGGCTGCCGTGGCCGATGAACAGGGCCGGCATCCTACTCATATGCGGTTCCGGTTCGGATTCGAGTTTTGCCCGTCAAGGCCGAACCTCTCGCCTGCCATGCCTAACGTGGATGGACCGTGAGAACGAGGGTGATGAAGCCTCCGAGTCCGGCCATGAACTTCACGTTGTCGAGCCCCCCGTGAATTGCAAGCAGTATCCGCTCTCTTCCGGAGACCAGGACATCGCAGGAATCCCGTGCCTCGCAGGCCGCGGCTTACTTGCGCCGTCGGCGAGCCGATCAAAAACCGTATAGTTGTACCGGAATACGCTTTACGACGCCGATGTGCGCGTATAAGCTTGCCGCCAAACGGCCAAGACAGCCATGAAGCACTTCAGGGAGGAAACCATGTCACGGCACTTGCGTCTGCCACAAGCCTTGCTGATCGTCTGCGCCCTTACGCTGGCGGCGTTGGTCCCCGGGCATCCGCTGGCGGCGGAGCCGATCAAGATCGGCTCGTTCCTCGCGGTGACCGGCGGCGGATCGTTCCTTGGCGATCCCGAGAAAAAAACCCTCGAATTGTACGTCGAGAAGATCAACGAGAACGGCGGCGTCCTTGGCCGGCCGGTCGAGTTGATCCTCTATGACTCGGCGACCGACGCCAAGAAGGCGCTGACCTTCGCCACTCGGCTCATTCAGCAGGACAATGTGGACGTCATCATCGGCGGCACCAGCACCGGCGAGACGATGGCGGCGATCAACGAGGTCGAGAAGGCAGGGGTGCCGTTCATTTCGCTGGCCGGGGCCGACGTCATCATCGACCCGGTGAAGAAGTGGGTGTTCAAGACGCCGCACACCGACCGCCTCGCCGTCGACAAGATCTTCACCGACATGACGGACCAGGGCCTCAGCAAGGTCGGGCTCCTGTCGGGCGCAGGCGGCTTCGACCAGTCGTGCCGCAAGAACGCGCTGGAACTGGCCCCGCAGCACGGGATCGACATCGTCGCCGACGAGCAGCACGGCAAGGGCGACACCGACATGACCCCGCAGTTGACCAAAATCAAGAACACCGAGGGGGTCGCCGCCTTCCTTTATTGCGGTTTTGGCGCTCCCACCAGCATCGTCGCCAAGAACTACAAGCAACTCGGGATGACGATCCCGCACTACCAGACCCACGGCTCGGCCTCGTCCCAGTTCATCCATGGCGCCGAGGGCGCTGCGGAAGGGGTGCGGTTGCCGGCGGCGGCGGTGCTGGTGGCCGATCAGCTTCCCGCGGACAATCCCCAGAAGCAGGTGGCGAGCGACTACAAGAAGGCGTACGAGGACAAGTATCGGGAGCCCGTCTCCACCTTCGGCGGACATGCCTATGACGGCCTTTTCCTCGCCGTCGAAGCGATCGAGCGCGCCGGCTCCACCGACAAGGCCGCGGTCCGCGACGAGATCGAGAAGACCCAGAAATTCATCGGCGCCGACGGCATCTTTACGATGTCGCCCGACGATCACATGGGCCTCGGTCCCGACTCGTTCGTCATGGTCGAGGTCAAGGACGGCGACTGGAAGCTGCTGCAATAAAACCGAAGCACGAGCCAGCCGCGGCGGCGTCGCCGACGATCTCGAACAACGGCGCCGCCGCCCGGCACCGGTACACGCAGGGGCCTCCATGTTCGCCGAACTGCTGCAGTTCCTGTTCTCCGGCGTGACCGTCGGCGCCACGTACGCCCTGGTCGGGCTCGGATTCGTCATCATTTTCAACGCCAGCCAGGTCATCAATTTCGCGCAGGGCGAGTTCGTGATGATCGGCGGCATGGCGACCATATCGCTCACGGACGCGGGACTGCCGATGCCGGCGGCGATCGTGCTGGCCGTGCTCGCCGCCATGGCGGTCGGCGTTGCGCTCGAGAAATTCGCTGTGGAGCCGGCGCGCAACGCCTCGGTGGTCACCGTCATCATCATCACCATCGGCGCGTCGATCTTCCTCCGCGGCGCCGCGATGATGGTGTGGGACCGCAATCTTCATCACATGGCGCCGTTCTCCGGCAACGATCCCATCGACATCGCCGGCGCGGCGCTGCTGCCGCAGAGCCTGTGGGTCGTCGGCGGAACGTTGGCCACCGTCGTCGGCCTTTGGCTGTTCTTCAGCCACACCCGCATCGGCCGCGCCACGCTTGCAACGTCCCATGAGCATCTGGCCGCACAACTGGTCGGGATCAACACCAAACACATCCTCCGCCTCAGCTACGCCCTGGCCGCGGGTCTGGGCGCCGTCGCCGGCATCCTGATCGCGCCGATCGCGCTCACCCATGCCGGCGTCGGCGTCCTGCTCGGCCTCAAGGGGTTCAGCGCCGCCATCGTCGGCGGCCTTGGCAATCCCTTGGGCGCGGTTGCCGGCGGGCTGTTCGTCGGCATCGCCGAGGCATTGACCGCCGGGTACGTGTCCTCCACCTACAAGGACGCCGTCGCCTTCATCGCCATCCTCCTCGTGCTGTTCGTGCGGCCAACCGGGCTGTTCGGGCGGCGCGAATCGGACCGCGTCTGACACCGCATGTTCGGTCGGGCGCACCTCGGTTCGATCGCGGCGCTCGCGGTGCTGATCGCGCTCGCGATGCCGTTGCTCCCGAACCCGTTCTATTTCAACGTCGCCATCCTGATCGGCCTGAACGCCATCGTGTGCGTCGGCCTCAACCTGTTGATCGGCTACGCGGGCCAGATCAGCCTCGGGCACGCCGGCTTCTTCGGCCTCGGCGCCTACACCTCGGCGATCCTCACCGCCAACCACGACTGGCCGCCGCTGGCGGCGCTGTTGATCGGCGCCGTCCTGGTCGGCGTGCTGTCGTTCGTCATCGCCCGGCCGATCCTCAAGCTGAAGGGCCACTACCTGGCGATGGCGACGCTGGGGACGGGCATCATCATTTCCATCGTGCTCAGCCACGAGGTCGACCTCACCGGCGGGCCCGACGGCATGCCGGTTCCCGCGTTCTCGGTATTCGGATGGAAACTGATCAGCAACGAAGCCTGGTACTGGACCATCGCCGGCTGCCTCCTGTTCGCGGTGTGGCTCGCCCACAACATCATCGACTCGCCGATCGGCCGGGCGCTCCGTTCCATCCATGGCGCCGAGATCGCGGCCCAGGCGGTCGGCGTCGACACCATCCGCTACAAGGTGCTGATCTTCGTGATCTCGGCGATGATGGCGAGCGTCACCGGCTCGCTGTACGCGCACTATTCCGGGTTCATCACGCCGGTGGAGGCGGAGTTCTTCCGCTCCATCGAGTTCGTCACCATGGTGGTGCTGGGCGGCATGGCGTCGATCTACGGGAGCATCATCGGCGCGGCCATCCTCACCATCCTGCCGCAGGCGCTCACGGTCTTCCAGGACTACGAGACGCTGGTGTTCGGCGCCATGCTGATGGGCGTGATGATCTTCATGCCACGCGGCCTGTGGCCGACGCTCACCGGGCCGTTGGCAGACCACGTGCGGGACCGGGTGCGGGGGACGCGGCGTTGACGATCCTCGATCTCCACGGCCGAAGCCAGCGCCGCGTCGCGGGAGGTTCAGCGCAACGCTTTCTCCCAGTTCCTGCCGCCGTAGAACAGCCGCAGGATCGTGACACTTTGGTCGTCGACCGAAAAAGCAATCGTTACGCGACGCTCGAAACCGACGATGCGCAGACCCGGACGTATGTCCCGACGTACAACTCCGCGTTCCGCGGCGCGCGAGAAACTCATGCAGTAGGTTTCCAGACGCTGGATATAGCGCAAGGCAATTTGCTCGCCTGCGGCGTCGGCTATCCGGTCGTAAAGAGAAAGAAGATCGTCTCGCGCCTCCGGCGAGAAGACGACAACGCGCTCTCTCACCCCCGGTTCTTGACTAGCCGAGCCTGGAGACGCTCGGCGTGACGGGCTCGAACGTCATCGAATGCCGCCTGAGCCGGGCGACGTCGCTCGGGTGCATTTTCCATGGCGTCGTAGACGGGCGCCACCGCGTCTCGCAGCCACGCGTCCACCGCCGCATCCCGCTCCTGGAGAGCCAGCAAACCGGCGGCCACAACGTCGGATGCCGACCCGTAGAGACCATCGGCGACGAGGCGGTCAACGTAGCCGGCGTACTGCGGCGGCAAATCTACTTTGCGGTCTTCGGTCGTCGACATCGCACAACCTCCTTTATCGAGCACCATTCTAGCGACAAACGGAGCCCGCGCATATCCGCAACGCAGTCATCAATGGAACGCGTGCGGAACCGGGTGCGGGGGACGCGGCGTTGACGATCCTCGATCTCCACGGCCTGACCCGGAGCTTCGGCGGCGTGATTGCCGTCAACAACCTGAGCTTTGCGGTGGAGGCCGGGGCGATCCATTCCATGATCGGCCCCAACGGCGCCGGCAAGACCACGGTGTTCAACCTGATCACCGGCGTCTACAAACCGAGCGCCGGCCGTATCCGCTTCCAGGACGAAGACGTCACCGGCCTCAGCCTGGTGGCGCTGGCCGCCAAGGGCATCTGCCGCACGTTTCAGAACCTGCAGATTTTCTTCAACATGACCGCCCTCGAAAACGTCATGGTCGGTCGCCATCGCCACTGCCGGCGGAGCCTTCTGCCGGTGCTGCTGCGTCTTCCCGAGATCGTCTCTACCGACGCTGCGTGCCGGGACAAGGCCGAGGCGATCATGGGCTTCGTCGGGCTCGGCGACGTGATGCACAGGCCGGCGTCGGCGCTGCCTTACGGCGCCTTGAAGCGCCTCGAGATCGCCCGCGCCCTGGCGGCGGAGCCCAAGCTGCTGCTGCTCGACGAGCCGGCGGCCGGCCTCAACCCGTCCGAGACCATGGCGTTGGACGAACTGATCCGCGAGATCGCGCGCAGCGGCGTCACCGTCGTCCTGGTCGAGCACGACATGCGCCTCGTCATGAGCGTCAGCGACCGCATCCTGGTGCTCAACAATGGCGCCAAGCTGGCCGAAGGCGGGGTGGACGAGGTGCGCGGCAATCCCGACGTGATCGGCGCCTACCTCGGCGGCGGCATCGAGACAGGATCGCGGCCGCGTATCCCTGCCGCGGCGACGGGGAGCGCTTGAGGTGCTGCTCCAGGTCGATGGCCTCACCAGCCACTACGGCCGCATCCAGGTGCTGCACGCCATCGACCTGGCGGTGGCGGCGGGCGAACTGGTGGCGTTGGTCGGCGGCAACGGCGCCGGCAAGACGACCCTGCTCCGCTGCCTCTCCGGGGTGCAGCCGGTCACCGGCGGGACGATCCGCTACGACGGCGCGGACATTTCGCGGATGGCGCCGGACCGGCGGGTGCGGGCCGGCATCGCCCAGGTGCCGGAGCGACGCCTGGTATTCGCGCCGATGAGCGTCCACGACAATCTCCTGATGGGCGGCTACACCCGCCCGCGCCGGGAGGTGGCGGAGGACCTGGAGCGCATGTACGCGCTGTTCCCGGAACTCTACATCCGCCGCCGCCAGGCCGCCGGCACCCTCTCCGGCGGGCAGCAGCAGATGCTGGCCATGTCGCGGGCGCTGATGGCGCGGCCGCGCCTGCTGCTGCTGGACGAACCCAGCCTCGGCCTCGCCCCCAACCTGGTCGCCGACGTGTTCGCCACCATCGAGAGCCTCAAGCGGGACGGCGTCACCATCCTCCTGGTCGAGCAGAACGCCCACGCGGCCCTCGCCATCGCCGACCGCGGCTACGTGCTCGAAACCGGCCGCGTCGCCCTCCACCGCCCCCGGCCCCGCCCTCCTCGCCGACGACGCGGTGCAGAAGGCGTACCTCGGGATCTGAGCTCGCATCTGATCCCGGCGGGGCTGCGATGCGATGGCCGGCCATGCTCTCCGTTGTGGCGGAGTCGGAATTGGAGTAAGTTTAGGACGTGCAACAAGAAGCGCCTGGAGGCGGTCGATGCGGGATGCCTTTGCCGAGATCGAGCGCGGTCACGAGGCCAAGTACAAGCTCGGTCAGGAGCTGATCTTCAAGGCCCAATGCCGCCGCAACAAGCTGCTCGGGGCGTGGGCGGCGGAGCAGATGGGCCTCAACCGCGCCGAGGGCGAGGCGTATGCGCGGATGCTCGTGTCGCTCAATATGGAGCAGCCGGGCGTCGGCCGGGTCCTTGCGCGGGTGGTGGAGGACTTCCGACGCCGCGGCGTCAGGAAGGGCGAGGACGACGTCAAGGCAGCGCTCCAGAAGTTTTACACCGAGGCCCTGGAAAGCCTGGCCCGCGAGTTCCCGAAGGCACTCGGCCCCGACCACGTCCGGGTCGGCGACTGAGCCCCCTCCGACATTCCGAGAGCCCGGTCAGGCTTCGCCGAACACCCGTCGGAAGATCGTGTCGACGTGTCGCGTGTGGCGGGCCGGGTCGAACAGCGCATCGAGGGTGCCGGGATCGAGACAGCGGGTGATGCCCGGGTCGGCGGCGAGCAGGTCGCGGAACTGGCCGTCGCCGTTCCAGACCCGCATGGCCACCTCTTGCACGACGCGATAGGCGTCCTCGCGCCCCATCCCGGCCTGAGTGAGGGCGAGCAACACCTGTTGCGAGAACACCAGGCCCTTGAGGCGGTCGAGGTTGGCCTGCATCGCTTGCGGATAGACGACCATCCGCTCCACCACGCCTGCCATACGTGCTAGCGCGAAATCGAGCGCGATCGTCGCGTCGGGAGCGAAGATGCGCTCGACCGACGAGTGCGAGATGTCCCGCTCGTGCCAGAGGGCGATGTTCTCGAGCGCCGGGGCCACCGCGGCGCGCACCGCGCGGGCGAGGCCGGTGAGGTTCTCGGTCAGGATAGGGTTGCGCTTGTGGGGCATCGCCGACGAGCCCTTCTGGCCGGGCGCGAAGTACTCCTCGACCTCGCGAACTTCGGTCCGCTGCAGATGTCGGATCTCGGTCGCGAGACGCTCGACCGACCCGGCGAGGACGCCGAGGGTGGCGAAGAACACCGCGTGGCGGTCGCGGGGGATGACCTGTGTGGAGACCGGCTCGACCGTCAGCCCGAGCCTCTCCGCGACGTGGCGCTCGACCGCCGGGTCGATGTTGGCGTAGGTGCCGACCGCGCCGGAGATGGCGCAGGTGGCGATCTCGGCCCGCGCCGCCAGCAAGCGCTCGCGGTTGCGCTGCCACTCGGCATGGAAGCCGGCGAGCTTGAGGCCGAAGGTGGTCGGCTCGGCGTGGATGCCGTGGCTGCGGCCGATGCAGGGCGTCGTCTTGTGCTCGAAGGCACGGCGGCGCAAGGCCGCCAAGAGGGCGTCGACACCGGCGATGAGGATGTCGGCGGCACGGCTCAACTGGACGGCGAGGCAGGTGTCGAGCACGTCCGACGACGTCATGCCCTGGTGGACGAAACGCGCCTCCGGGCCGACGTGTTCGGCGAGGTTGGTGAGGAAGGCGATGACGTCGTGCCTGGTCTCCATCTCGATGGCGTCGATGCGGTCCACTTCGAAGGCGCCGCGCTCGCGCACGGCGCGCGCCGCCTCGGCCGGGATGACGCCAAGCTCGGCCATGGCGTCGCAGGCGTGCGCCTCGATGTCGAGCCAGATCTGAAAGCGCGTCTGCGGCTCCCACAGGGCGGTCATCTCGGGTCGGCTGTAGCGGGGGATCATGGCGTCCTCGACGTCGTTGCTGGGCGGCGCCGCGCACCCTGCCACGTTCTTCCCCGGCGGCAAAGCGCTGCCATGCTGAACAGAAGCCGGGAGGAGTGCTCAATCCGCGGGCGTCGCGTCACGGCGATATAGCACGAACCACGTCAGCGCCATGAGTTGCAGGCCGAGCATGACGCCGAATGCGGTCTGATAGCCGGCCGGATCGTAGTTGCCGGCCGCGGTCGGCGGCCACTGGGCGATGACCGCGCCGATGCCCCACTGCGCGGCGAACGCGCCGACGAACACCAGGAGATTGAGGCCGGTGTTGAGGCGCCCCGCCAGATGCGCTGGAAATCTCTGTGACAACGCCGCATAGGGAATGATGCCGCTGGTTCCGAAAAAGCCGAACGCCATCCAGACGGGGATGACGGCAGCGGTATCCTGAAAGACGATGAGCGACTGTACCGCCGCGAACACCGCCATGCCGGCAACGCCGACCGTGAGCGGCGGCACGCCGACCCGGGCGAGGCGCTCGGCGATGGTGCCCATGACGAGGAAGCCGGCGACCATCGCCGCCGCCATGAAGAGCAGCGCCGTTGCCACCTCGCCGCGATCGAGACCCGCCACGTCGCGGAGCCACGGTCCGGACCACAGCCCCTGGATGGAGAGAAACGTTGCCTGGGAGAGCACCGTTGCGGGCGCCGCCCGCCAGAACAAAGCGCTCGAGAACACGTCACCGATGCCGCGCAACTGGCGGGCGAGCGGCTCGCCACCGCCGCCGTCGCTCCGCTCCGGCACCACGAGGTAGATCAGGGCAGCCGCGGCGACGGTCAGCGCGGCCAGGACGAAGAACAGGGTGCGCCAGTCGGTCACGGTCAGCGCCAACTCCACCGGTTGGGTGGCGGCGATGGCGCCGAGACCGCCGGCAGCCATCTGGCAGCCGTTGACCAGCGGCAGGCGGTTGCGGGGGAACCACTGGACGAACGCCTTGAACGCCGCCATCAGGCACGCCGAAACGCCGAAGCCGATCAGCGCCCGCGCCGCGACGAGCGCGGCCGGGTCGCGGGCGACGCCGAACATTGCCGCACCGGCAGCAGCGAACAGGAGCAACACGGCCTCCGTCCGCCGCGGCCCGTAGCGGTCGAGCAGCACGCCCAGCGGCAACTGGAAGGCGGCGAAGGTGAGGAAGTAGGCGCTGGTCAGCAGGCCCAGACCGTCGGCGTCGACGCCGACGTCCCGGATCAGGTCGGGGGCGATGACGGCGTTCACCACCCGGTAGAGGTATGAGAGAAAGTAGCCGCACGCGAACGGCAGAAACACCCGGAGCAGCAACACGTCGAGGTCTCCCGAGGTCGAGATCGTGGGCGCGGATCCGCCCGATCCTTGACATCATTGAGGATGAATGCCAAGGCCTTGCGCCTGCGAGCACAGCGATGACGGAACGATCCCCGCGACGATGATCCCTGGACCCCGGAGTGAACCTCGGTGAGGCGGCCGTTTTCGCTGTGGCAGCGCCTCGGCCGGCTGGTGCACCTGCGCCTGATGATCCCGGTCAGGCGCAGCGCCCATCCGCCGGAGTATACTGCGCGCGGAATCACGGTGGGCCTGTTCTGGGCGTTCACGCCGCTGATCGGCGTGCAGATGTACCTGGTGGGGCTGACCTGGCTGGTGGCGCGCGCGCGGCCGGGCTGGGAGTTCAACATCCTGGTGGCGCTGGCGTGGACGTGGGTCACCAACGTGTTCACCCTGATCCCCGTCTATTACGTCTATTACATCACCGGCCAGTTGATGCTGGGACAGCCGAGCCTCGCCAGCGGCTATGCACACTTCGCCGCGGCATGGGAGGCCGCCCTGTCGGTGGAGGGGTTATGGCAGGGCATCGTCGCCTGGGCGCAGGTTATCTGGACCGAGCAGGGCCTGCCGATGTTCATCGGCTGCGTGCCGTATGCGATCGGCAGCGCCTGGCTCGGCTACCGGCTCTCGGTGGCCTACATCGTGCGGCTCCGGCGGATGAAGCGGATGCGGGCACTCCGCAAGCTGCAGCGCCGCGCCGCGGCGGAGGAACGCGCCGCCCATGAAGCCGCTGCTGCGTCCGTCGGCGAACCGGCTACGGCTGCGGCCGGAAAACCGGCCACGGCGCCCGCCGGCAAGGCAAAGGGTGATCCGGAACAATAGCGGCAAGCGTTCGGCCCGGCGGGCGCGGCTGCATGGTGCGGCGGTTGTCGATCGCGCGCAGCGACGTTCCGGAACATTGGGTTCCGGGTATGCGTTGAGGGCGAACGGGCAACGATCGGATGAGAGGCTTCGGATGAACCGTAAATCGCTTGCAGCGGGGCTGGTGACGCTGATCGTTGCCGGATGCACCGGATCGGGATCCACGGAACCGGCCGCCGAACCGCCCGGATCGGCCGAGAGCGCCAAGGACGCAGCGCTGGAGGCGGCGGCGGCGGCGGTGCAGAGGGATGCGCCGACCCATGCGCTCGACGTCTATCTGGTCGGGTTCCATCCCCTCAAGGACGACCCGCAGCATCAGCTGGAAGCCCATCACTTCTGTCGTCAAAGTAACGCGGACTTCATGCAGTGCGCTCTATGACGGCAACACCGGCGACGCCAACCTGAACGGCATCGAGTACATCATTTCGGAGCGGCTGTTCGAGACCCTGCCTCCGGCGGAAAAGCAGTACTGGCATCCGCATAACGGTGAAATTTTGTCCGGCCAGCTTGTGGCGCCGGGGTTGCCGGGCGCGGCCGAACATGAGCTGATGAAGGGCAAGATCAACAGCTACGGCAAGACCTGGCACACCTGGAACACCAGCCGCAGCGCCGGCGCCCACGCCTCCCTGCCCGTCGGCACGCCGGCTCTGGCGTGGTCGTTCAATCGCTTCGGCGAGGCTCGGCCGGGCCTGATCGAAGAGCGCGACCGGCGGATGAACATCGACACCGACGAGCGGCGACAGGCCCGGCGGGATCTCGTCCCGCTGGCGCGGCCGCAGTCCGGGGTGGATGCGCTGAAGGGTGCGTTTGACGGCCCGACCCGGCCGATCCCGGGAGTGGTCGACGCGGGCGCAGGCGGACGCTCCGCGACCGCTCGGTAGGGATCCGGCCGGGCGCCCGGTGGAACTCCCCGCAGCGGGTCATGACCCCGATGAGGACACGGACGTCGTGGGCAGCGCCGGGTCGCGGTCCCACGGAAAATCGATCCATACGTCCTGTTCGACCTCGCGGATGAAGCTGTCGGCGAGCGGCCTGCCTTGGGGCTTGGCGTAGAGGGCGGCGTAGTGGGCGCGGGGGGCCATACGGCGCGCCTCTCCGGCGGTGGCGCCGCTGTCGACCAGGTCGTCGATGAGAAGCCAGCCGGCGCCGTCGCCGACCGCGGCGGGGATCGGTTTGAGGATGTTGACCGCGCCCTTGCGCCTGCCGTCGTAGCTGGCGATGCACACGGTCTCGACGAGACGGATGGACAATAGCCGGCAGATGATCGCCGCCGGAACCAGGCCGCCGCGGCTGATGGCGATGGCGCCCCGCCACGGGCCGAGGGCCGAAAGCCGAGCCGCAAGGTCCGTCGCATCGCGATGGGCCTCGTGCCACGAAACGGTGTGGATCCTGGCCGTCGACGCAGCGTCTCGAGGCACGCTCGGCAATCCTTGTCCCGGCCCGCGCCTGATCCGCCCGGTGGGCTAGTAGCGGGTGTAGATGCGCACTTCGCCGTCCGCCCCGGGCGCGGCCGCCTGGGAGGCGGCGGCGATGCGGGTCGGCGGCAGGCCGAGGGCCATCAGGGTATCGCGCACCCGATCCGCCTGCCGCTCAACCGGCGATGACCTCGCTGTGCCGCTATTGGCCGTGGGTCCGGCCGCAGCGCCCGGCGCCACGGCCACCACGTCGAACAGGGCGTTGGGCTGCCGGTCGAGCGTGTCGCGGACCACGTTGTAGAGGGAGGGCTCGTAAGCGGCGCGATCCACATCGGGCGCGACGATCATCAGGGGCCGCACCAGCGGCCGCCGCACCTCGCCTTCGGCCGCCCCCGCGCTTTCGGACCGCAGGGCGGCGCGCTCAGCCCCTGCATCCGCCGCCCCACCGCCGCCGGCGTTCTCTTTCTTGGGCCACAGCGCCGAGCCGTCGAACGCGCACCCCGACACCAACAACAGTCCCACGAGGACGAGGATCGCCGAACGCATGGTTTGGCTCGCTACCGTCTGCTGCTGATACAAGACCCGACGTTTGGCACGATTCCGGACGATTTGCATGCGGTTTTTTTACAGGCAGAACGACGTAAGTGCCTGAACCATATCGATTTGTGTCCGAATCCACGGCGAAAATGTATGCGGATGTAGTCGGATGTATGCAGAGCGTCACGTAAGCGATTGATTTTAAAGGATGTTCCTGCGGGGAATTACGCAACCGCCGATTTATTATTCTGCCGTGTTTCTCGTCTTAATTGTCTCCGGCATGCTGCCGATGCCGCCCGACCGGGACATTACCGGAACATAGCGGCAGGCGGAGTTGCTGTCAAGCCGGTGAAACAGTCATGCGTCGGATTGCGCCTGCGGCTAATCCGATCTACGCAGATTCGGAGCTGACTTCCAAAGCAAGGACGGCGGCGCTGAGGTCCTCGATGGCGGTGCCGACGCCCTTGAAGAGCGTGATTTCGTCGGGCGAATTACGCGGGTAGGCGTCGTCTCGGCACAAGTCCGCGAGGGTCGCGCAGATATCGCTTTCGGTGATGACACCCGTTTCCAGCGGGGTCTTGATGTCGCCGCTTTCGAGCTTCGCGTGGCCGGTGTCGATGAAGATCCGCGCGCGGCGCATCACCACGTCATCGGCTTCGCGCATGTCCGGCGTGAAGCTGCCGATGAGATCCACGTGTTGGCCCGGTTTGAGCCAGTCGCCCTTCAAGACAGGGTCACGGGCCAGGGTGGCGCAGGAGATGACGTCGGCCTCGGCGACCGCCGCTTGCAGGTCGGAGGCGTGGCTTGCGGCGATCCCCTGCGCGCGAAGCGTTGCCACCAGGTCGCGCGCGCTCGCTTCGGTGCGGCTCCAGACGGCGACGGCGTCGATCGGAAGTACTGCGGAATAGGCATGGGGAAGGTTCGCCGCGACGCGCCCCGCGCCGACGACGAGAAGGCGCCGGCTTTCGGGTCGTGCGAGCCTTCTGGCGGCCAGCGCCGAGGCCGCGGCGGTGCGCCGCGCGGTCAACTCGCCGCCGTCGAGGATCAACCGGTGCTCGCCCGTCTCCCGGTCGAACAGCACATAAGTCGCCGAGATCGCCGGCAGGCCCTTGGCGGCGTTGTCCGGGTGCACGTTCACCAGCTTGACGCCGCCCCAGCCCGTGTTCTGCCCCGGGTTCTGCCCCGGGTTCTGCCAGGCGGGCATGAGCAGAAGCACAGCGTCGCGCCGGCCCGGCGTCGGCATGACATGATGGTGGCGAAGCGGCGCGGTAACGTCGGCACGGAACCCAGCATCGAGCGCCGCGATCAGGCGATCGAAGGGCAGCGCGGCCTTGGTCTGTTGTGGGGAAAGAACTTGCATGGGCGCACCGACGCGGGGAACGCGTAAAGTTTAGGCCTCAAAGCCGGCCGGCCACAACCTCGGGCTTCTTATGCGCCATCTGATCGGCGCCGGAACGCCGAAGGAGGCCGCCGCCCGCGGGCGCCCGCGTCCGGGCCCTCCTGGTCATCGTCCGCGCCGGGAAGGGGCGTCGATCGTCCTGTACGCTCCCGACCAAACCGGCCCCGGCATCCTCGTCATCGCTTTCACCACAGAGCCGACATGATCACAACGGACACATCGTCAATGGGCTGCTAAGATAAAAGATGCGGGGAGGATGATCCTCCCCGCGCCCCACCGGAACTTCGCTGTATCAGATCAGATAGACGGTGTTGTCGGCGACAATGCCGGCGTCGACAAGTTCAGTCGGCCCGATAACCTCGATGGTTGCGACGCCGGCGCCGATCTTGAGGGTCGCATCGTCCACGAGCGCATCGGTGGCGAGTCCCATGTCCACTCGCAAGCCGATGCTATTGCCATCCCCGTCCTTGAGCTCCTCGACCACGTAGTCGCCCCCGTCGATCGCGCTGTTACCATTGCTGTCGAGCGACGCAAAGGTGAAGGGCTTCGCTTTCCCCAACAGCGGTTCGAAGTAAAAGCGTAGTTCCAGGAAATCGTCCGCCCTGACGAAGTCGGTGATCGTATCCCGGCCATCGGCAAAGGACCCGCCGGGACGGTCCTTCTGCACCAGATAATCGAATGTGTCCTTACCATCCCCGCCGGTCAGGATGTCATCGCCCTGATTGCCGGTCAGCCGGTTCTCACCAGGCCCGCCGACGATCTTGTCGGCGAACTCGGTGCCCCGGACGTTCTCGACCTCGAAAATATGGTCCAGGCGCAGCAATCCGCCGGTCTGCTTGTCGTGCGCACGGTTGGCGCCCAGATCGACCGCCACGCCCTGGGTCAAGTCGACCGCAGCTAATGGGAACAGCACCGTATCGGTTCCCGAGCCACCGAAGATGCGGTTTTCGCCCGCGCCACCGGCCAAGAGGTCGGCGCCTGAGCCACCGAGCAGCGTGTCGTTCCCGCCCCTACCCAAGAGGAAATCGTCTCCTGAGAGGCCCTCGAGCCTGTTGTCCTGTTCGCTGCCTGCGATGAAGTCTCGGCCGCGCCCCCCACTGGACGAGGAGGTGCCGATGACATTCTCGATGTCGCGCAGCGTGTCCATGAACACGGACTTGCTCTGCAAGCTCGTGCCGGAGGCTCTGCCGTCCGCCAGATCGACACTCACACCGAGCACTGGCACGGGCACCGTGTTGAAGTAGGTGACCGTATCGATTTCCGATCCGCCGTCGATGGTGTTGCGGCCGATGCCCCCGTCGAGCGTGTCGTCGCCCGCGCCGCCGTCGAGCGTGTCGTCACCGGCGCCGCCCCGCACGGAGTCGTTCCCCTTGCCGGCCTCGATTGTATCGTTCCCGGCCCCGCCAAAGACCCTATCATCGCCCGACAGGGTGTTGATCACGTTCGCGGCGCTGTTACCGACAATGTTGTCGGCGCCGGTCCCTCCGGTCGAGGAGGACGTTCCGGTTACGTTTTCGACGCCGCGGATGATATCCACACCACGGCCTCCCTTGTGGAAGGCGGTACCGATACCGGTGTCGCTGAGGTAGACAGCGACACCATCCAGTGCTCCGCCAAAACCAACCCAGTCCGTCCCGTCTCCGCCGTCGATGGTGTTGCGGCCGAGGCCCCCGTCGAGCGTGTCGTCGCCCGCGCCGCCGTCGAGCGTGTCGTCACCGGCGCCGCCCCGCACGGAGTCGTTCCCCTTGCCGGCGTCGATTGTATCGTTCCCTGCCCCGCCAAAGACCCTATCATCGCCCGGCGGGGTGTTGATCACGTTGCGGCGCTGTTACCGACAATGTTGTCGGCGCCGGTCCCTCCGGTCGAGGAGGACGTTCCGGTTACGTTTTCGACGCCGCGGATGATATCCACACCACGGCTTCCTTGCGGAAGCCGGTACCGATAACGGGTGTCGCTGAGGTAGACAGCAACCCCATCCAGTGCTCCGCCAAAACCAACCCAGTCCGTCCCGTCTCCGCCGTCGATGGTGTTGCGGCCGAGGCCCCCGTCGAGCGTGTCGTCGCCCGCGCCGCCGTCGAGCGTGTCGTCACCGAGAAACCCGTGCAGTGTGTCATTGCCGCCGAGCGCCGCGATCGCGTTGTTGCCGACCGTGCCGACCAGCCTGTCGGCGTGGTTCGAGCCGACCAGATCTCCCGATGTGGCGAGAACGTCGCCCCGCGCGTCGCCGCCGACCCTGATCCCGGGCCCACCCCCCCGTGCCTGCGGGCTCGTAGGACGCGATGTCGACGCCCCGCACCGCCGCGGGTGCGCCCCGCGAGCCCGTGCAGCGCTTTGTTGCCTGAGGGCCGATCGCGTTGTTGCCGACCGTGCCGACCAGCCAGTCGGCGTGGTTCGAGCCGACCAGGTACTCGATGTTGGCGAGAACGTCGCCCTGCGCGTCGCCGCCGACCCCGATCCCCTGATTGAGGTCTACCGACACCCCCGTGCCTGCGGTCTCGTAGGACGCGATGTCGACGCCCGCACCGCCGTCGAGGGTGTCCGCGCCCGCGAGCCCGTGCAGCGTGTCATTGCCGCCGAGGGCCGCGATCGCGTTGTTGCCGACCGTGCCGACCAGCCAGTCGGCGTGGTTCGAGCCGACCAGGTACTCGATGTTGGCGAGAACGTCGCCCTGCGCGTCGCCGCGGACCCCGATCCCCTGATTGAGGTGCCTGCCCCGTAGGACGCGATGTCGACGCCCGCCCGCCGCCGAGGGTGCGCGCCCCGCGGGCCCGTGCAGCGCCTGGCGCCGCCGCCGAGGGCCGCGATCCGTTGCCGACCGTGCCGACCAGCCAGTCGGCGTGGTTCGGGCCGTATGATGTTGGGGAGAACGTCGCCCGCTGCGCATCCGCGCCCCGATCCCGTTGAGGCCCACCGACACCCGTTGCCCGCGGTCTCGTAGGACGCGATGTCGACGCCCGCACCGCCGTCGAGGGTGTCCGCGCCAGCCTCGCCGGAAAGCAAGTCATCTCCGTTGCCGCCGCTGAGGCTGTCGTTGTCATCGCCGCCGAACAATCGGTCGTTACCGGGGCCTGCCTCGAGCACGTCAGGGCCAGCCAAACCGTGCAGAATGTCGTCGCCGCCGAGACCGATAATCTTGTCACCGAAGCCAGTGCCGACAAGCGTATCGGCCGCCACCGTCCCGAATATTGCCATGGGGACGTCATAATGAAGCGTAATCGACAAGTTCTCGGCAGGTGTAATGATGGTTTCGTTAGCCAACTCTCCCTGGAGAATGGGGAGAGTCCCACTCAAAACAGGTCCGACATTGAAAGTGGGACCTGGGTCTATGTCGAGCGAGGCGCTAAGGACCTCGTATTCGCTGTCTAACCGGCCCTTAAGCGCAATTTGATCCTTGAAATTTCCGCTCAGGGAGTACGTGTAATCCACGCCCAATATGTCGTCCGGTCCTGGGTTGGGGGGGACGAAGCTGAATCGGGTGCCAAGTGGACCAGCGGCATTCTGCCCGTCTTCCAACGCTATCGAAACCGAAACAGCTCCAGGGTCGAAGCTGACGCTCTCGTCAATATCGAGTTTAGCTTTCAGCAGAATGTCTAGCAGGGTGACTTTTAAGTCATATCCCGCGCCGAATACATGGGCACTGTCCGCGATTTCCAGACCGGTTGGCAATCCAAAAAATGCGCCGATCGCCTTGTCGACATCCAGAGTCTTGAGGTCCAATAGGTTGCCGGAGTCTTCGGCTGTGACGCTGACTAGCGCGCCTACAGGCTGCAGCCCGATGGCTTTTTTGCGGATGTGTATCTGCAGATGTCGTATCGACGAAATCGGCTAAGATACTGTTCTCACCTACTTTGGTGCCGAAGAGAGTTTTTGTCGGACCAAAGGATACTTTCTGCCAAGAGCTGTGAAACTTGGGGGCGTGAACGTGACGGCCCCAATATTCCAGTCGTATCCGGCGCCGAGGCTGTGCTTCGCACTGGAGGTGAGATTGGCGCTCAGAACCTGGAAATCAGAACTGGTGCCAGCGGCGAATGGTTGCTCAAACGGAAGATAATCCGGCAACTGCGTATGTGTCAAAACAGAATAATTGAGATCTGCTTTGCTGTTCTCCTGCGTTTCAGTGCCCGCGAAGACACCTATCTTGGCACCACCGAAAGCGATTTTCGCGTTCGCACCAAGATCTTTCGATATCGCGGAAATGGTCAACAGGTCCTTGCGTCCGCCTACGCCGCTACCCACGGCCGCAACGGTGACGTCGTCAGCTCTAAAATTCAGAACGGCTGGTGTCTCGATGATCGACATTTTTTAGCTCCCCCCAAGACGCTAGTGAACCGACTTCTTTCATGACTTTCGCCGTGCGCGCGAACATCATCGCATGATATTAGACCCGTATGAGTTATGCCGCAAGTGCACATGAACAGGATGTCGCTCAAACGAGGTATGTCCGGCGCAGGCGCCAGATGATTAGTCACTTTTACAGCGGCTCCAGGAATGGGGGGCTGTTGAGCGACAACCATCTTGTCCGGCGCCGTCAGCCAAGTTGGCCGCTGGCTCCAGTCGGAGGCCGGGCGTAGCCCGGCTGGAGTCTGGAGCCAGCGGCGCGATTGTCTTCCCCGGGGATGAAGGCGTAGGTGCTGGCCGCTGCGGGCCGATACGAGCGGGATCTCTGTCACCGAAACGGAGGTCCCCTCGTGCCGGGCAAACCCGTCACCGACCAGCAAGAGAATCTACATGCAAGACCGTCATCGTCATAGCCAACGCGTTGCCGCTGCCCGGGCTGGGTTCAGCGAGCGCACCCGGACGCCGGATCGAGACCGATCCGCGCCTTCCCTCCCAGCGCCAGCCCGAGCGCGGCCGCACCGTCCCCGATCCGCTCGAGGCGGTCTGGGAGCCGGTGTTGCTGCCGATCCTCGAGAACGATCCCATCATGAACCGGCAAATCCGGTGGCAATAAGAGCTTGGTGTTCATCTACCCATCATCCTTGCTACGCGATCCCTGCGCTGACCTGAACGCCCAATAACTGCCCTGCCCGCAATAGAGCCTTGTCCAAACTGAGCATCGCCTCGGCTCCGTGGTTCTTGGCTATCGCCAGGTGCAGGGCGTCGCCGGCTCTCAGGCCGGTCTCGTAGCGGCCGAGATACTCCTTGGCGAGATCGAAGTCGCTACCGTTTGGCGGGATGACAGCGAAGGATTCCTCGACCATCGACTCGAACCGCGCGTTTGCCTCACGTGCGGCCTCCGCACTCAAACCACCCATGCGGACTTCACGGGCGAGCAACGAGGAAAACTCGACCCGCGTCCAGTGGCTCACGGCCATGCCGCGTGCCTGCGCATCCTGGAAAAATTCAGCGATGGGCTCGCTGGTCGCCTCGGGCAGTATGAGGGGAACAAGGAAGCTGGTGTCGAAATAGAGCATTTGCCGATCTTGCCTCACAGCCCCTCATCGCGCGCTTCGCGCAGAAGCTCGGCTGAGGGCCGCCGCAGCCTGGGCATTGTGGCACGAAATTCCGCTAGTTCCTGGAGCCGCAGCTGCTTCTTGGGACGGGTCGCCGGCGACATATGCGCGACCGCCCGGCCGCGACGAGTGATCACCACGTCCTCGCCAGCTTCCACTTTGTCGAGGAGTTCGCTCAAGTGCGCTTTCGCCTGCGCCAGACTGACCGTGACCATGGCGTCCTCATGTGGTCATGAAAATGGTCACAAGATAGCGCGCAGCAGCCGCTTTGGCTATAGGGTCGCTGGGAGCGGCAATGGGACAACGGCTCAGCGAGCGGAGCGTTGCCGCTATTGGACGTCCCCCTCCATGAAGACTTCCTCCTCAGAGAGGACATGGTCGATCAAACCTCCGAGCTGTGCATTGGTAACGGCGCTTCGCTGCCAAGTACGTGAAGAAGTACTCGAAGGCGGTCGAATGCCTGACCAAGGACCGCGAGCCGCTGCTCGCCTTCTACGACTTCCCCGCCGAGCACTGGGTCCACTTGCGCACCGGGAGTCCCGTCGAGAGCGTTGTTGCGGCGGCGCGCCACAGCAGGGTCCGCACCAAGGGCTGCCTGTCCCACGGCACCGCCATGGTCGTGGTCTTCAAGCTGATCACCGCGGCAGTGCGAACCCGCCGCAAGCGCAAAGGCAGCAACCAGCTGCCGCAAATCATCGAAGGCGTCAAATCCACCGACGGAACCGAGGTAACCGAAACTGATCAACACGCCGCCACCTGGTCACCCCTCGCCCGAAATCGGGCATGGCTCTGCTCAAGGCGCCGCGATCCCTTGCCATTCAGGTCTCGGCGTCGACCTGAGGTGCCTGGCAATTGGCGTGAAATGCCGACCGCCGTCAGTAGGGCGTGACGGCGGACCATGCAGAAGTTGAACGCCGCTTGCGCCCTGGTCTTGACATCCGCGCGATAGCGTCAGTAGGGACCGGAGATGACGTGGCCGGCGCCTAACCCCTCCTTGGCATCCTTCGGCCCGGGCTGCGCCTTGGGCAACTTCGGCAGCTCCGGCGGGACCTTCTCGTAGGGGATCCGGCTCAGCATGTGGTGGATCAGGTTGAGCCGCGCCCGCCGCTTATCATCGGCCGGAACCACGTACCACGGCGCCTCGGGGGTGTCGGTCGCCTCCAGCATGCGCTGGTAGGCAATCGTGTAGTCCCACCAGCGACGGACCGATTCCGTGTCCATCGGGCTCAACTTCCAGTGCTTGACCGGATCGGTGAGCCGCGCCTTGAAGCGGCGGCGCTGCTCGTCCTGGCTGACCTGGAGGAAATACTTCAAGAGGATGATCCCGTTGCGGACCATTTCGCGCTCGAACGTCGGGGCGAGCCTGAGAAACGCCGCGGTCTGCTCCTCGGTGCAGAAGCCCATCACCCGCTCCACCCCGGCGCGGTTGTACCATGATCGGTCGAACAGGATGATCTCGCCGGCCGCCGGGAAATGGGCCATGTAGCGCTGGATGTAGAGCTGGGTCTTCTCACGGTCCGACGGCGCCGGCAACGCCACATGGTGGAACACCCGAGGGCTCGTGCGGGCCGTAATCCGGCTGATCACGCCGCCCTTGCCGGCGGTATCGCGGCCCTCGAAAACGACGATGACGCGGGCGCCGCTCGCCACCGTCCACGCCTGCAGGCGAGTCAGCTCGACCTGGAGCTGGTAGAGCGCCTTCTCGAATTCCTTGCGGCGCATCTTGGTCGCCGCATGTGCCTCTGCACTCTCGCTGTCGTCCTCGCCGGCGTCCTTGTCTTCGCGCTGCTTGTGCTTTGTCATAGCCCCGTCCTCAGCGTTCCCTGCGTGCGCCACTATGTCGATAGAATAAAGGTCCGACAAGAGGGAGAACTCGAAATGGCGCTCGTGACCCGACTTTGAAACGGCGATGAATAACTCATGGCGCATTCTCGGCGCGGGCGCGCGGTTCGGCTGATTGATGCTTTTGCGCGATCAGCAAGCTCGGCGCCAGCCTGCACATCGCCACCACCGCTTCGTCAAGAAGGGGGACAGATTGCGCTTTGATCCTCAGGTGCTAACGGGCTGCGGTGAGGTCAGGGCTTCGGGCATCGGCGCCTGCATCGGCGCCTGTGCGCTCGTGGGTGGAGACGACCTCAAGTTACCGTGCGCGCGCTCCATGTCGATCAGATACTCGGACAGCGTCCTGCCAAGAACACGGTAGCCTTTCCTGTTCATGTGCAGCGGGTCTTCGGTGTAGTAAGCGAGGAACGGCTCGATCCCCCGGCCAACCATGCGCCGCATGATATCGAGGTAACGGACATCGGGCGCGTTACGAAGCTCCCGTTCAATGATGCGGTTGGTATAGGCGATGCGGTGCATGATCGCAAAGCGGGCCGGGCTGATCTTTATCGACACGTAGGCCATCGGCACGTCGCCGAGCGTCTCGCGCTTGCGAGCGATGAACGAGCGAAGCCGCGCGAGCACCGTCTCCGGTTGCCCGCCGTCGCCCAGATCGTTGTCGCCGGCGTAAAGAATGACGATGCGCGGCGCGAAAGGGACCACCAGGCGGTCGAAGTACTCTACGCAATCGGCCAAAGTTGCTCCGCCGAAGCCGTGATTGAGCAGGTTGTAGCCGGGCAAGTACGCCTGCACGTCATTCCAGAGGGTAAACGATGAGCTGCCGTAGAGCATGATCGGGTTGCGCACGTCGCGCCGTGCCCGGCTGCGTCGCTCGAGTTCACTAACCTCCTGATCAAACCACTCAGGCATGGCACGGCCTGCCACGCCGCGCATATGCGGCGCCGTCATCATGCGGCGCACCGGCCTCGTGATCCGCCGACACCAAGCGATCGGCATAGCCCAAGTTCCGGCAATCATTTCTCATTCGCAGCCGCCGCCTCCAAGCGCAAAGGCTAATTCTATAATGAAATTTTCACCGACTCCAGCATCTCTTGTTCTTTTGCTTTTTATACTGCCGTGATAAGAAATTGTTCGTTAACTGCGGCATGAGCTTACTTGAAAAGTTTCTGCAATACTATAGACATCTGCGTGTCTCCATCATGAAACGAGACTATCACAAATGGTACTGCCAGGGACTTGGCCGCGACATGGAGCTCCTGGTGTTCGGGCATGCCGGCGCCCGTGTGCTGTCCTTTCCCACGCGCTGCGGGCGCTTCTACGACTACGAGAACATGGGAATGGTGGAAGCGCTCAGGCACAAGTTGGAGCAGGGATGGATCCAATTGATCTGTGTCGACGGCATCGACCATGAAACATTCTATTGCAACTGGTGCAACCCGCGCGACCGCGTCCGGCGCCATGTCACGTACGAGTCATACATCCTGAACGAAGTTCTGCCGTTGTCTCAGACGCTCAACGACAATCCGTTCATCACGGCTCTCGGCTGCAGCTTCGGGGCCTATCACGCGGCCAACATCGCCTTTCGCCACCCGCACCGCTTCGACCGGCTGGTGGCGATGAGCGGCCGCTACGACCTCACGCAGGCTCCGGACGGCTTCCGTGATCTTCTCGACGGCTATTATGACGAAGACGTGTACTTCAACATGCCCAATCACTACCTCGCCAACATCGGCGACAACGGCGCGCTGGAGCCGATCCGTCGCCTCGACATCAAGCTGATCATTGGTGAGTACGATCCGTTCCTCGGCGACAATCGCAGGCTCAGCGAAACACTGCGGAGCAAGGGCGTCTCGCACACTCTCAACGTGTGGAACGGCCGCGCCCACGGCTACCGGCGCTGGCGCGAAATGATTGGCTGGTTCGTCTGACGGACGGCTTACGCGACGGGCGCCCGCCTGAAACCCGAAGACGTGGATAGGCGCGCGCGACGGCTGTGAATAGCTGTGAAGAAAGGACTACTTGCAATCAGGGTGGCGACGAGTAGAGACGAGCCGCCGCTATGGAGACTTGCAAGCGGTATTATATGTTGCGATTCGCTCCATGAAGGACATCGACCAAGGCAATGCCGACGATACATATGTCGTCAACGAGCCGAAGCAGGGCAAGTACATCGTCACCGCGTTGCGGCACGGCGGCCACCATGATCTCGATACATCAGATCACTCCAAGTGAAGAACGAGCGGTCGCGGGCGTTCATCGGGGATACGCGCAATGACGAAAACCTCATCGTCAGCCAGCTTCACCTTGCCTTCCTGCGCTTCCACAACAACGTGGCGGATTGGGTGAAGGTGCACGAGGAACGCACCGTCGAGGACGCGCAGCTCTTCGAGCGCGCCCGCGACCTCGTGCGCTGGCACTACCAGTGGCTCACCATCCACGACTTTCTGAAGACGATCACGCTGGACGGCATCGTCGATAAGATTTTGTTCGACGGCCCGAAGCTCTATGCCAAGCGCGAGGGGCAGCTCTACATGCCGCTCGAACACTCGGTCGCCGCGTTCCGCTTCGGCCACAGCATGGTTCGCGGCGTCTACGACTTCAACCGCAACTTCGGACGGGACTTCGAGAATCCGGAACTCAAGGGACGCATCCTCCCCAACTCCCCCTTCTCTCTGCTCTTCCAGTTCACCGGCAATGGCAGCCCGAATCCGTTCCTGGGGCAAGCCGAGGTGCTGCCGTCCTCGTGGATCATCGAGTGGGACCGCTTCGTGGACCGAGGCAGCGCATTTCCGGACCACTTTGCCCGCAGGATCGACACCCTCCTCGCCCCGCCGCTGCTCGATATGGTCAACGAAGGCAACGATCCCAAGCTGCCGGAGCACATCCGGCAGCTCTTGAAGCAGCTGGCGCGGCGAAACCTCTTGCGGGGCTATCTCCTGAGCATTCCGACCGGGCAGGCGATCGCAGAGAAGATCGGCGCCCGCCCGCTCACCGCGGACGAGCTGCGGCCGAGCAACCGTCCCGCACTCGCTGAAGCACTCGAGCAGGGCGGCTTCCTTGAGCGGACACCCCTTTGGTACTACGTGCTGCGCGAGGCCGAGGTGCGCGCCAACGGCAACTCGCTGGGTGAGGTCGGCAGCCGGATCATCTGTGATACGATCATCGGGCTCGTCGTCAACGATCCGCGCTCCTACCTGAACCAGCCAGACGGCTGGGACCCTTCGAAGGGCGTGCGGCTGAGGAATGGCGATCCGATCGTCACCATCGCCGACATGCTGCGCTTCGCAGGCGTGCTGCCGGAGCCGGTTCAACCCTGAGCATGTCACGGCGCCGCACCCTCTTCCGCTCGGGAGAGCGTGCGAGCCACCGGCGCTGGAGCAGACGCTGGTTGCGTGCGATGCCGCCGCCGCGCTCATTACCTATGCGGCCCATTCCCCCCGCCGGGGCGGTGCTTCCGGATGCACATGGCCGGCTACTTCGAGGGTTTCGGCTCCGAGCGCGGGATCGAGTGGCGCTGCGCGGACTCGCTCTCGCTCCGGGACTTTCTGCGTCATGAGGCGACCGCGCGGGCGCCGGATCGTTCCTGCACCGTTACTGAAAATGCCGTCGACATGCTTATTGAAGTTCGCGAGAGCGTGCGAAGCGACTGGCCCTCGATCGGGGCACTCTAACCGGCGGCATTTCCCAATGAAGATCTATTGCCGCTCGTGGGAAAGTTGTTGAAGGAAGAATCGGGCGCCCTCTCGCTTGGCTTCGTGCTTCTTTGACACTCGCAGGACACGCCATGTTTACGACATGTGCGGTTCCCGAATGCACTGACAAGGTCGCCCTCCTGGGGCCATTGGCTGTCACCTCTGACCGGCAGAGGCAGGGTGTCGGAACAGCGCTGGTCTACGCTGGCCTCGAAAGGCTGGAGCATGACGGCGCAGCTCGGGTCTACGTGCTTGGTGACCCCGGCTACTATGGGCGCTTTGGTTTCGTGCCAGAGGCGGATGTCGACCCACCATATACGCTGGCTTCGGAGTGGCGCTTCGCTTGGCAGTCGAAGCGCCTTCGCGCCTTCGGGTCGGTTTGTCAGGGAACGCTCTCCGTACCGCGAGCATGGCTTCAGCCAAACCTGTGGGCTCCTTGAGACAGTTGGCTGCCTATGCGCTTGGAATATACCCGCCGGTACCGAACCTAAACCTCCTCGGACCAACCCTGGGCTGTATGGAGCACCCGGAGGATCTCGAACACCTCGCCCTTGACTGAACTTGAACAGTGGTGTGGGAACGGGGCGGGAACATTGTATTGCAAGCCATTGATTTCCCGTCTTTGGACTTCGAAACGCCCAAGCCTGTAGTGGAACATTTTCGACGATATGGCGTTTTCAGTTGATGTTTTCAGGATTTTCGAGAACAACATCCGGCATGTTCGTGCGTGAGAAGACAGCCCGGGGTCATCGCTACCTGTATCTGGTGGAGAGCATCCGCGAGGGCGACCGGGTTCGGCAGCAGATCGTCCGCGCGTTGGGGCGCAAGGATGCGTTGGCGGCGAGCGGTGAGCTGGACCGGCTGATCGCCTCGCTGGCCAAGGCATTCCGAGCGGGCGATGATCCTCTCCGACATGGAAGCCGGGCGGATCGCCTGCACCCGGATCGGCGGGCCGTTGTTGTTTGGCCGGCTGTGGGATCGACTGGCCATTCCTGAGGTTCTGGCCGATCTCCTGGATGGCCGCGGCTTCGGCTTCGACGTCGAGCGCGCGGTGTTCGTCGCCGTTCTGCACCGCCTGTTCGTCTCCGGCTCGGATCGGTCTTGCGAGACATGGATGGCGGACTACGCCATCCCCGGCGCAGCCGAGTTGCAGCTGCACCATTTCTACCGCGCGATGGCGTGGCTGGGCGAGGAGAGCGAACCGGCGGCCGAGGGCGCGCTTGCACCCCGGTGCGTCGAGGACCGGATCGAGGAGCAGTTGTTCGAGCGCCGGCGGAATCTGTTCAGCGAGCTGTCGCTGGTGTTCATGGACACCACCCCTCTGTCGTTCCACGGCGCCGGCGGCGAGACCTCAGCGCCCATGGCCATTTCCGGGACCACCGCCCGGACCTCAAGCAGATGGTGCTGGCGGTGATGGACGGCGAGGGACGGCCGCTGTGCACCGAGATGCTGCCCGGCAACACCGCCGACGTCACCGTGCTGCTGCCGATCAGCGGACCGGCTGCGCGAGCGCTTCATGGTGGGCGGGTGGCGTCGTCGCCGATCGCGGCGTGGTGTGCGGCGACGATCGAAGCTCTGGAGGAGCGCAAGCTGGAGTACGTCCTCGGAGCGCGCGGGCGCTCGAGCCGGCTGATCCGCGAGGTCGTGCCAAGGACGAGGCTCCCTTCACCCCACTGGTGATCGAGCGGGTCCGTGGCGAAACCCAACTCTTCGTCAAGGAGGTCAGGGCCGAGGGCGTCCGCTACATCGTCTGCCGCAACGAGGCCGAGGCCGAGAAGGACCGCGCCGACCGCCAGGCGATCGTGACTGCCCTCGAGCAGCAGCTGCGACGCGGCGACAAGGCGCTGATCGGCAACTCCGCCTATCGTCGCTATCTGCGCCGGGTGCAAAGCGAGGGCGGCCGGAGCGAGCCCGCCTTCGAGATCGACCCTGGCAAGCTCGCCGACGAGGCCCGCTACGACGGCATTTCCGTCCTGCGCACCAATGCCCGCATCACCCCGCTGCAGGCGGTGCTGCGCTACCGAGACCTCATCCAGGTCGAGGACCTGTTTCGCCGGGCCAAGGCGATCCTTCGCACCCGGCCATCTATCATTCCTCCGATGCCGCCATCCGCGGCCACGTGTTCTGCTCGTTCCTCGCCCTCGTACTCCAGAAGGAGCTGGCCGACCGCTGCCGCGCCGCCGGGTTGGCCGTCGAATGGGAGAGGCTCCTGCGCGACCTCGATCGGCTGCAGGAAGCCACCATCGACAAGGACGGAAAGCGCATCACCACTCGCACCGCCGTCACCGGACAAGTCGGACGTGTCTTCCAGGCCGCAGGCGTCGCCCTGCCGCCCAACCTGCGCGAACACCCCGCCTGACCCCTTCCGTCCCCTCACAACCCCGAAATGTGGTGCAAACACCCGACGCCGCCGACGTAACTCGCTGACGTGAAACAATCTTTCCAAAGCCACTGTTCAACTTGGGCTTGACGAGGTGACGCCTTCGCCGAGGAGACTTGCAAGCCGGAATGCGCCGTCGATCTCGACACCGGCATCGTCACGGTCGCGATCAAGGTCAGGAAGCAACAGTTAGCGCGCGGGGGTTGAAGCGCTGTTAATGGTTACCGGGCACGCTCGTCCGGCAGGGACTGGTGGGTGGTTGTGAGTTCGGCCCAGGGGTCCTGGAAGCTGCGGGTTAGGCGGCGGGGGGTGTCGGGGACGGTGAAGCGGGCGCCGGTTCCCAGGGCATCCAGTTCGGACCAGGCGACTGGCATGGAGACGGGGGCGTTGGGGCGGGCGCGGGGGGAATAGGGGGCGACGGCGGTCGAGCCGCGGCGGTTGCGGAAATGGTCGATGAATATGCGGCCCGTCCGGGCGCGCTTCGACATGGTGGCGGTGTAGCGTTGCGGGCTGTCTTTGGCCATGGCTTTGGCGAGGCCGGCGGTGAAGGCGGCGACCTCCTCCCAGGTGTGGCGCGGCTCCAGCGGGAACTGGACGTGCAGGCCCTTGCCGCCGGTGGTCTTGACGAAGCTCGCGAGGCCGATCGCCCGCAGGCGCTCGCGAAGCTCGCGGGCGGCGGCGACCACCGCCGGCCACGCCAGGCCCTCGTCGGGGTCGAGGTCGAAAATCACCATGTCCGGGTTGTCGAGACTGCCGGCGCGGGAGCCCCACGGGTGGATCTCGAGCACGCCGTGCTGGATCAGCACCACCAGGTCGCGGACGCTTGCGGCCAGCACCATCTCTTCTTTCTTTTTTCCGGGGGCCGACACCGTGACCCGCTGCAGGTCGTCGAGGAAGCCCGGCTGCGGATGCTTCTGAAAGAAGCACTTCTCCTCGGAGCCGGAGGGGCAGCGGACCAGGCTGAGGGGGCGGCCAGCGATGTGGGGCAGCATGCTTTCGCCGACCGCAGCCATGTACTCGGCGAGGCCGCGCTTAGTCACCCCCTGGTCCGGATAGACGATGCGGTCCGCATGGGTCAGCGCGACGCCGGCGACGCGGTCGTCCGTCGTCTTACGCGGCTGTCGCTCCGGGGCGGGCGACGGGGGGCTGGCGGCGGCTTGCGGCGCATTGCTGGTCACCTCCCGCACCACGTCTTGCGGCGGCTTATCGTTGCGGAGGCCCATGAAGGCGGCATGGCGGATGCGCCCGTCCCGGGTCCAGGCCGCGAACTCGACCTCGCAGACCAGCGCCGGCTCCACCCAGACCGCCCCGCGGGCAGCGTCCGCGGGCACGTCGGCGAACGGCGGGGCGGCGCGCTCAACCTCCCTCAGGCGTTGCCGCAGGTCCCGGGCCTGGGCGGCGCTGAAGCCGGTGCCGACCTTTCCGGCGTAGACCAAGCGGCCGGGGTCCTGGTCGTCGTGGTAGCCGAGGAGCAGCGAGCCGACGCTGTTGGGCGACGCCGTGGAAGCCATCAGGCCGCCGATGACGAACTCCTGGCGCTCGATACACTTGCTCTTGCGCCAGTCCTTGCCGCGCCCCGACCGGTACGGCGCGCTCTTCAGCTTGGACACCACCCCTTCCAGCGCCAATTGGCAGGCGCTCTGCAGGACGGCCGGGCCGCGCCCGTCGAGATGCTCCGACAACAGCATCGTCGCCTCGTCGGGGCCGAGGCCGGCGATCAGCGCAGCGAGGGCTTCCTTGCGGGCGAGCAGCGGCGCTTTCCTGAGATCGTTGCCGTCGAGGTACAACAGATCGAAGGCGTAGAAGCGGATCGGGTGGTCGGCCTCGCCCGCGAGCACCGCCTGCAGGGCCCCGAAGTTGGAGATCCCGGCGTCGTCGATCACCACCGCCTCGCCGTCGAGGATGGCGGTGTCGACGGCGAGGCGCTTGGCGGCGGCCTCGATGTGCGGGAAGCGGTCGCTCCAGTCATGGCCGTTGCGGGTCGAGAGCGTGACGGCGCCGCGCTCGATGCGGACCTGCAGGCGGTAGCCGTCGAACTTGATCTCGTGCAGCCAGCCGTCCCCTGCCGGCGCCTTGGCGGACAGCGTCGCCAGTTGCGGCAGGATGAAACTCGGCAGGGGGGCCGGCTCGCCGATCCCCTGCCCCGCCGTCTCCGCCGGCGCGGCTCCTTCGATGGCCGCGCTCGTCTCGGCAGCGCCGTCGTTGTCCCTCGCTTCGGCGCGGCCGCGCCACACCCGGTCGGTGTCGGCGGCGATCTCCGCCATGGTGCGGCCGCTGACGACGCTGGTGAGTGCGTCCCGCACCAGCGCCTCTCCGTCACCAGGCCGCGCCGCATCGTCCCGATGTTTCCGCAGCAGCCAGCGGTCCTGGCGGTCGCTGTTGTCGCCGGAGCGGACCAGCATCCATGAGCCTTTGAGGCGCTCGCCGTTGAAGCTGAATTTCAGCCGGCCCCGCTGGTAGGCCTTGAGCGGGTCGTCGTCCTGCGGCTCCCAGGCGCCGCGGTCCCAGATCATGACGGTGCCGCCGCCATACTCGCCTTTCGGGATGATGCCCTCGAAGTCACCGTAGTCCATGGGATGGTCCTCGACATGCACCGCAAGGCGTACGTCGGCAGGATCGAGGCTGGGCCCGCGCGGCACCGCCCAGCTCTTGTAGACTCCGTCCACGGCGAGGCGGAGGTCGTAGTGCAGCCGCCGCGCCGCGTGTTTGTGGACGACGAAGCGGTTGGCGCCGCCGGCGTCGGGCGTCGATAGGCCTGCCGGTTCCGCCGTGCGGTCGAAGCGGCGCTTCTCGCGGTACCGGCGCAGCGGCTCGGTTACGGGCGGCGGCGGATCGGGCGCTTTGCCGGCAGACCTCGCCATCGCCACTCAGGCGGATTTGCGGGATCGGCTGCCGGCGGACTTGCTGCGCGGACCCGCGGGCTTGGAGGCGGGCTTCGCGGCAGGCTTCTTGCCGCTCTTGTCGCCCCCGCCGCCTTCACGCTCCGCCTCGTCGACGCTGCGCCGGAGCGCGTCCATCAGGTTGACCACCTTGGCTGGCTCGCGCTTCTCGTCGCCGACCGGAGCCGGGCGCGACTGGAGCTTGGCCTCGATGAGTTGACGGAGCACCTCCTGCTGATGGTCCTTGAACTCGTGCGGGTCGAACGTGCCGGTCTTTTTGTCGATCAGCAGCCGCGCGAGTTCGACCTGTTCCGCGTCTGCCTGCATGTCCGGGATTTCGTCGAACACGGTCTTGGCCTTGCGCACCTCCTCGGCGTAGCGGAGCGTCTCCAGGATCAGGCCGCGGCCGCAGGGCCGGATCGCCGCAACATGCTCCTTGCCGGAGAGGGTGACCTGGCCGAGCGCCGTCTTGCGGGCCTCCTTGAGGGCGTCCCGAAGCACGATGAACGGTTCCTGCGCCATCTCGGAGTCCGGCGCGACGAAATAGGGACGGTCGAAGTAGATGGGGTCGATCTCGTGCGGATCGACGAAGCGAAGCAGGTTGATGGTGTGCTTGGACTCGACCTTGATCTGGTCCATTTCCTCGTCGGTGAGGGTGACGTACTGGCCACGCTCGTACTCGTAACCCTTGACGATCTCGTCATTCTCGACCGGGCCGACGTCGGGCACGACCCGCTGGTAGCGGACCCGTTCGCCGGTGGGCTCGTGGATCATGTGGAAGGATAGGCGGCGTCCGGACGACGTCGCGGGGAACAGGCTGACGGGGACGGACACCAGCGACAGCCGGATCGTTCCCCGCCAGTAAGCGCGCGGCGCCATGGTCCATCAACTCCGACTTGAGAGACTGATAGCGTCGCGTCCCCTCTCGCCCCGACCCTCTCCCGCGCGAGAGAGAGGGACAGGGAGAGGAGGCGCATCGGCCGGCCGGCCGCGGCGGGAGCGAAGGTCGGCCGGGTCGAAAGTGATGTGCGGCATCTGGAGAGCCTCCGACAGACGACAACGCACCCACGGCGCTCGCGGTTCCGCCCTGTCGGCGGAACGCGTCGAGCCCTGGGACCTAATCGTCGAGCAAGCCGCGGGCCGCTGCCTGCGCCTCCTGTTCCCGCTGCGTTATCTCGGCGAGTACGTGGAAGGTCCGCCATGTACGGCGGTCCGGCTTCAGTGCGAGCAGGGCGAGCGCGCGCGCAGGGATCTCGTAGTGATCGCCGCTCCGCGTCGTCAACAACGGATCGACGCGACCCGGAGCGGCTGTGTCGATCAGGCTGAGCCAGGCGCTTCCGCCGGCGACCGTCGGCAACGTGAAGGACACCGCCTCGTAATGGGCGTTGAGGATCAGCAGCAGGGTCGCGTCGGCACCCGGCCGCTTGATGCCGGAGGGCCGGGAACGGCCGTCGAACAATGCGCCGAGGCACCGGGCGTTGGCATCCGACCACTGCTCCGGTGTCATCTCCGTCGCCGACGGCGTCAGCCAGGTCACGTCCTTCACGTCCAGGTCCGGATCATAGGCGCCGATAAGGAAGTGGTTGCGGTGCAACACCGGATACGACTGGCGGATGCTGATCAATTCGCCGACGAACTCGGCCAAAGCCTGGCCGTCCTTGTCGATCGCCGTCCAGTCGAACCAGCTGATCTCGTTGTCCTGGCAGTACGGGTTGTTGTTTCCGCGCTGGCTTCGGCCGAACTCGTCGCCCGCCAACACCATCGGCGTGCCGAGGGAGAACAGCAAGGTCGCGAGAAGGTTACGCTTCTGGCGCTCGCGTAGCTCCCGGATCTCGGGATCCTGGGTCGGCCCCTCGACGCCGTGGTTCCAGCTGATGTTATGGGAGTGGCCGTCGCGGTTGTCTTCGCCGTTGGCCTCGTTGTGCTTGTCGTTGTAGGTGACCAGGTCGTTCAGGGTGAAGCCGTCGTGGGCTGTGACGAAATTGACGGTCACCCACGGGCGCCGACCGCGGTGATTGAAGATGTCGCCCGAAGCGCTGATGCGTGAGGCGAACTCCGGAAGTTTGCCGTCGTCGCCCTTCCAGAACGCGCGCACGGTGTCCCTGTATTTGTCGTTCCACTCGGCCCAGCCGGGCGGGAAGTTGCCGACCTGATAGCCGCCGGGGCCGATATCCCACGGTTCCGCTATCAGCTTGGTCTGCGACAGGATGGGATCCTGGCGCACGGCGTCGAAGAACCCGCCGCCCGGATCGAAGCCGTGGACCTCGCGGCCGAGGATGGTGGCGAGATCGAAGCGGAAGCCGTCGACCCGCATCTCGGTCGCCCAGTAGCGCAGGCTGTCGAGCACCAGCTGCAGGACCCGCGGGTGGCTGAGGTTGAAGGTGTTGCCGGTGCCAGTGTCGTTGATGTAGTAGCGCGGATTGTCCGGCATCAACCGGTAGTACGACGCATTGTCGATGCCCTTGAACGACAGGGTCGGACCCCTCTCGTTTCCTTCCGCCGTGTGGTTGTAGACCACGTCGAGGATGACCTCGAGCCCGGCGTCGTGCAGGCGCGCCACCATCTCCTTGAACTCGTTGACGAATGGCGTCGACATGTAGCGTGGGTCGGGGGCGAAGAAACCGATCGTGTTGTAGCCCCAATAGTTGCGGAGGCCTTTCTCGATCAGGTGGCGATCGTCGATGAAGGCGTGAACCGGCAGCAGTTCGATCGAAGTCACGCCGAGGCTCTTGATGTGATCCACCACATCGTGCTGCGCCATGCCGGCGAACGTGCCGCGGAGCGGCTTCGGCACCAGCGGATGCAGCATGGTATAGCCGCGCACGTGGGCCTCGTAGAAAATCGTCCGCTCCCAGGGGATGCGCGGTGACCGTTCCTCGCCCCAGGAGAACGCCGGGTCGATGACGCGGCACTTGAGCATCGCAGGGGCACTGTCGCGGCGGTCGAAAGACAAGTCGTCCTTGCGCGACCCGATGCGGTAGCCGAACAGCGCGTCGGTCCACTTGAGTTCGCCGACTAGCGCCTTCGCGTAGGGATCGAGCAGCAGCTTGTTGGGGTTGAAGCGGTGACCGTGCAAGGGGTCGAACGGGCCATGCACCCGGTAGCCGTAGACCGTGCCGGGGCGGGCGTCGGGCAGATATGCATGCCAGACCTCGTCGGTGTACTCCGGCATTTCGATGCGCTCGATCTCGCGCCGCCCGTCGGTGTCGAACAGGCACAACTCCACCTTGGTGGCGTTGGCCGAGAACAGGGCGAAGTTCACCCCTCGCCCGTCCCAAGTGGCGCCGAGCGGGTGCGGCGCGCCTTCCCGCACCCGCGAAGCACGCGCCACGCGCGGCGCCGACAGCAGCTTCTTCATGCTAGTCAAAGACGTGGGTCTCATCGGTCATATCCCTGCAGGTGCGACGCTGAGCAACGGAATTCGGTTCAAATCGTGCGATTGACGCTTGATCGTATTGCAGTTGGTTAAGCATGAACCAGCCGTTGAAGTTCCGCAACCGCGAACGGCGCCCCGGCTAGGTGCGGTTGGACCCGAACCGACCGCGAAAATGACCCTAAAATTTTTCTGACCTTATTTTCGCCAGAAACGCCCCTTAAGCATCACTCACGCGCGTCGGGAAAACAACACAACAGAGAGGTGAATCATGGGGTTGTCCAATAAAAGCAACCTGTTGTGGTACTATGACTCGAGCGATATCAGCTCGGACGAAAGATCGGCTTTCAACAAGTGGACGAGCAGTCTTAATCAGTCCAAGCATGAGCGCTTTACCTTTGACAAGGGCCAGCCGGATGGCAAGTTCTATTACATCAGACACAATGATAACGGCATCAAGATCGAAGACAACGGCTGGTTGAAATTCGACAAGGATCCAGGCGACCGAACTCACGTTCAGCTGGAAATCGCGAGCGACGGCAACGAACCCTGGTCGAAGCCTGATCTCAACGGCCGCGTCTTGGCGGACAAGTATTTCGAGGTCGGCTTCAAGGCGAAGCTGGCGCCGGAGACGTTGGATAATCTGGCGTGGGTCAACGTGTTTCAGAGCACTCAGGTGACGGGCGCGACGACGAACCCGCCGCTCGGCATCAACGTGGTTAAAACCGGAGGCACGAAATACAACGGCGAAGCGCGTTGGGTCTTGAAGGCCTACGGCGACAAGGGCGACGGATCGTCGCCGGACGTGACATATCAGAAAGTTGGTCCGTCCAAGGTTGTCGCCAACAAGGTTTATGACCACGTGGTCAAGTTCGAATTTGCGGACAACGGCAAGCTCGAATGGTATCTCGATGGAAAATTGCAGTACAAGACGAGCGGTCTGCTGGGATATAAAGCGGAAAACATCAAACCGAAGATCGGCGTCTACGGCGATGGCGACAAGGCCATCTCGTTCAACGACGCCTACCTGAAATATGCAGACGGATCGTCCCCCAGCACCAGCAATTCTTCGGGCAACTCTTCTTCCGGTGGGTCTTCGTCCGTCATCGACAAGGATTCTGGTTCAACGGGCAAGTTGGACTCCGTCGCCGGCAAGGGCGGGTCGTCCGATATCGGTGCCGGCACCTACAAGCTGTCCAGCCTGGATACCACGGGCTACACGAACAGCGGCAAGAACCTTCTGAAAACCCACGGGAAGGGCAGCTTCAAGTTCGATTGGGACGGGCCCGACAAGAAGGTCGCCATGACCCTGAAGTACCAGGAAGAGAACGACGGCAACCCGACCGCTCAGATCCGCGTTGATGGCAAGACGGTCGACAGTTGGAAGTTCGACAGGGGCAGTGACCTGGAGACCCACGTCACCAAGCTCGACCTCGACCGCGGTGACACGGTAGAAATCATCGGCATACCCAACGCCGGCGCCTACGCGCGCTTCGCGGACTGGATCGATATCGGCTGATCGGTCAACATCGGGCGGGGTGCGCCAACTTCATGTTTGGCGCACCTTCGCTGCGACGGCAGACATGCCTGATCTGCCTCCGGATCGTCTCGACGTGCTCAAGTCCGGCGGAGCGCTTCAGCGCTCCGGCCGGACATCCGGTTCCGGCCGGCCACTGTCGTTCGGGTCGGCGGCGCGAAAGTCTCCCCTGTCGAAGTAAGGCGGCAGCAACGACATCGGCTCGCGGGCGGTCATGTTGGCCACCAGGATGCCGGCCGCCATGAAGAAGGCCAAAATCCCCGCGGCCATGCAGAACCGTTGGACGCCGCGCGGCACGGCGACGTGATAATCGTTGTCATAGCGGTGATATGAAGGATCGTTGTCGTCGAGTTGTCCCCGCTCCTCGCGGCTCAGTACGACCCGCGCGTAGTGCCGCGCCCAGTGCGGGACGTCGTTCTCCAGCATGTATGCGGAGAACAGTCGGTCGACCAGCGCCTCCGGCAGGTCGTGTCCGAACCATTCGCGGTAGGCAAGCTGAAGAAACTGAAATTCGCCGACCTGCAATAGGTTGGCGGCCGATCCGACCACCGAGCGGTCGGCCATCTCCAGTTCTTCCCGGTCGGGATGCAACAGTATCTGGAAAAAGTTCATGACGGCCTCGCCCCGGTGACTCCGGCCTGAACCGCAGGATCCCGGTGTGCGCCCGGGGCCGCTAGCCGAATGCTTCATCTTAAGCTTATACTCGGGCCGCGCGCTACAAGACCGTTCTGGAGGCTCACAAGTGCGTGATCCGGGCGCAATAATCGCGCACCGCCACGCAAGCGGGGCATCTTGAAGCTTATACTCGTTGAAGCTTATATTCGGGCGACCTCATGGACATCCTGGTGATCGACGTCGGTGGCGCCAGCATCAAGATGCGCACCAGCGCCTCCCCGGAAATCCGGCAGATTCCTTCCGGGCGTGCATTGACGCCGGCCCAGATGATCGAGCGGACGTTGGCGGTGGTCTCGGATTGGCGCTTCGACGCCGTCTCGCTCGGCTACCCCGGCGTGGTGCGGGATGGGCGCCCATCGCTTGAGCCGCACAATCTGGGGCCGGGGTGGGTTGGGTTCGACTACCAGCGGAGCTTCTGCAGGCCGCTCCGGATCGTCAACGACGCGGCGATGCAGGCCATCGGCAGCTACCAGGGCGGGCGCATGCTGTTCCTCGGGCTCGGCACCGGACTTGGCTCGGCCCTCCTCGTGCACGGCACCGTGCACGGCCTGGAGATTTCCCAGCTTCCCTACAAGGCCGGCCATACGTTCGGCGGATTTCTCGCCCAGCGCGGACTGGAGCGACTGGGCTTGGCGGCGTGGCGAGAAGAGGTCGCCAACGTCGTCTCGCTACTGCGCGACGCGCTGGTCACCGACTACGTCATCCTCGGCGGCGGCAACGTCCGCCACCTTGACGCGGTCCCGCCGTTCTGCCGGCCCGGCCATAACGCCAACGCCTTCGAGGGCGGGTTCCGCCTGTGGAAGGATCCGGAGATCCGATTATGAACAAGGTGGTCGTCGTGCTGGGGTGTCTGGTGTTGGGGAGCTTTGGCGGTTGCCGGCTGCGCCCGCCCGGAGTTGCTGTCCGGCACGCCGGATGCTGCGTGGGTCAAGGAACCGATGATCAGCTTCGGCAACGCCGATACGCCGGCCGCCGAGCATTGCGCGCGGTACGGCAAGGCAGCGGTGTACCGTGGCAGCCTGGCGGACGACGACGCAGATCGTGGCAAGTTCATCGGCCCGACGGGTACGCACGTGCCGATCCTTGTCTATGACTGCCGCCGGCAGGCCAGCCCCGGCATTGACAGACGCGGCAGTTAAGTTTTTATCTGAACGAAACTCGGCGGTTCCGACTGCGCCGCTTCGATTGGGAGGAAATCCATGAGAATTCCCGCCTTAACTGCTGCACTGGCAACCGCCGTCCTGGTCTGGATGGCCGGCGCGGCGAACGCCAAGACCTTTGTCTACTGCTCGGAAGGCAGTCCTGAAGGCTTCAACCCTTCGCTCTACACCTCCGGCACGACGTTCGATGCCACGGCCCGCAACATTTTCAACCAACTCGTCCAGTTCGACCGCGGCACCACCAAGATCGTCCCCGGCCTCGCCGAATCCTGGGACGTGTCGGATGACGGCACCGAGTACACATTCCATCTCCGCAAGGGCGTCAAGTTCCATACCACGGACGACTTCACCCCGACCCGCGATTTCAACGCGGACGACGTCCTCTACACGTTCAACCGGCAATGGAAGCCGGAGCACCCTGATCACAAGCTCTCGGGCGGCCAGTATGAATATTTCAACAGCATGAACATGCCGGAGCTGTTGAAGTCGATCGAGAAGGTGGACGATCACACCGTGAAGTTCACCCTCACCCGCCCGGAGGCGCCGTTCATCGCCAACCTCGGCATGCAGTTCGCCTCGATCCTGTCGGCCGAGTACGCCGAGAAGATGCGCGAGGCCGGCACGCCGGAGAAGATCGACCATGATCCGGTCGGCACCGGACCGTTCCAGCTCGTCAACTACCAGAAGGACGCGGTGATCCGCTACAAGGCGCACCCGGACTACTGGGGCGGCAAGGCGCCGCTCGACCGCCTCATTTTCAGCATCACGCCAGATGCCGCGGTGCGCTACGCCAAGCTCAGGGCCGGCGAATGCCATCTGATGCCCTATCCCAACCCGGCCGATTTGGAGGCGATGAAGCAGGATCCCAGTCTCAAGGTCCTGTCCCAGGAAGGCCTCAACGTCGGCTACCTCGCCTTCAACACGGAGAAGGAGCCGTTCACGGACAAGCGTGTGCGCCAGGCGCTCAACATGGCGATCAACCGCGACGCCATCATCGACGCCATCTATCTGGGCGCCGGCAAGAAAGCCAAGAACCCCATTCCGCCGACCATCTGGTCCTACAACGAAAGCGTCGAGCCGTACCCGTACGACCCGGAGGCGGCCAAAAAGCTCCTCGCCGAGGCGGGCTACAAGGACGGGTTCAAGACCGACCTGTGGGCGATGCCGGTGCAGCGGCCCTACAATCCCAACGCGCGGCGCATGGCGGAGATGGTCCAGGCGGACTGGAAGGCGGTCGGGGTCGACACCGATATCGTGACCTATGAGTGGGGCGAATACCTCAAGCGCTCCAAGGTCGGCGAGCACCAGACGGTGCTGCTCGGCTGGACCGGCGACAACGGCGATCCAGACAATTTCCTCTACGTCCTGCTCGGCTGCGAAGCGGCCAAGGATAGCGCCAATCGCGCCCGCTGGTGTCATAAGCCGTTCGACGACCTGTTGCTGCAGGCCAAGAAGACTACGGACGTCGAAGAGCGCACCAGGCTCTACGAACAGGCGCAGGTGATCTTCAAGGAAGAGGCGCCGTGGGTCACCGTCGCCCACTCAGTGGTGTTCCAGCCGATGCGGAAAGAGGTCGAGAACTTCAAGATTGACCCGTTCGGCGGCCACATCTTCTACGGCGTGGACCTGCAGGAGTAGGCACCGGACACATCCGCTGTCAGCATCTCCACCGTCATCGCGAGCCCCCGCCGGGGCGCGGCGATCCGGAGCCCCCGCCGGAGCCCCTGCCGGGGCGTGGCGATCCAGAGTGCCCGCAGCGCGCGTGTCGGCTCCCGGATCGCTACACCGGTTTCGCCTCCTCGCGATGACGGACGGGGTGCCTGGCCGTAAAGGCACGGCACTTTGAAATGCTGAGATTCCTTTTCACGCGCCTCGGCCTCGTGATCCCGACGTTCATCGGGGTCACGCTGCTGACCTTCGCCCTGATCCGCCTCGTCCCAGGCGATCCCATCGAGCTTCTGGTCGGCGAGCGGGGGATCGATCCGGAACGGCATGCCGCGTTGCGAGCCGAACTCGGCCTCGACCAGCCGCTGCTCAGCCAGTACGTCGTCTACATTACCGACGTGCTGTCGGGCGACCTCGGCCGCTCGATCGTCACCAAGACGCCGGTGCTCGACGAGTTCCTGGCGCTGTTTCCGGCGACCGTCGAGCTTGCCGTCTGCGCCATTGTCTTCGCCGTCGCCATCGGCCTTCCGGTCGGCATTCTGGCGGCCATGAAGCGCGGAAAGTTCCTGGATTACGCCACCATGGGGGTGTCGCTGACCGGCTACTCGATGCCGATCTTCTGGTGGGCGCTGCTGTTGATCCTGTTGTTCTCGGTCAACCTCGGCTGGACGCCGGTCTCGGGGCGACTTTCCGTGATGTACTACGTGCAGCCCGTCACCGGCTTCATGCTCATCGACACGCTGCTGTCTGACGAGCCGGAGGCGTTCTGGTCGGCCGTTCGCCACCTGATTCTGCCGACGATCGCGCTCGGCACCATTCCGCTCGCCATCATCGCCCGCATGACGCGTTCCTCCATGCTGGAGGTGCTTGGCGAGGACTACATCCGCACCGCGCGCGCCAAGGGGATGCCGCCGGCGCGCGTCATCGGCCTGCACGCGCTCCGCAACGCGCTGATCCCGGTGGTGACGGTCATTGGCCTCGCGGTTGGGGTGCTGTTCGCGGGAGCCATTTTGACGGAGACCATCTTTTCGTGGCCGGGCGTCGGCAAGTGGCTGGTGGAGTCGGTGCGCCGACGGGACTATCCGGTGCTGCAGGGCGGGGTTCTGCTGGTGGCAAGCGTGGTGATGGCGGTCAATCTCATCGTCGACGTGCTTTACGGCATGATCAACCCGCGCATTCGGTATCGGCGCTGACGGAGAACGCGCGGCCATGACCCAACGCATCGATGCCGCCACCGCGACGATCGCGCCCGAAGCAACGCCGGCGGGTGTCGCCGAGGCGCCGCCCCATCCCATCGTCGTGTTCTGGCGCTATTTCAGCGCCAACCTGGGGCCGGTGATCGGCCTGGTGGTGATCGTCGTTCTGGCGTTGGTCGCCGTATTCGCGGACGTGCTGGCGCTGCATCACCCGAACGTGCAGTACCGCGAGGCGTTCCTGGCGCCGCCGGTGTGGAGCGCGGGCGGCTCCTCGCGCTTCCTGCTCGGCACCGACGACCTCGGCCGCGACATCCTGTCCCGCATCATCTTCGGCGCCCGCGTCTCCCTCTCCATCGGCTTTCTGGTGGTGACCTTGGCGCTGGCGTCGGGCATCGCGCTCGGGCTGATCGCCGGGTTTGCCCGCGGGATCGTGGAGATCGCCATCATGCGGGCGATGGACGTGATGCTGGCGCTGCCGAGCCTGCTTCTCGCCATCGTCATCGTCGCCATCCTCGGGCCGTCGCTGATCAACGCGGCGATGGCGGTGGTCATCGTCCAGTTGCCGCACTTCGTGCGCCTTACCCGCGCCGCCGTGATCGGCGAGCTCTCCAAGGACTACGTCACCGCCAGCCGGGTCAGCGGCGCCGGGACGCTCAGGCTGATGCTGATCACGGTGCTGCCCAACTGCATGGCGCCGCTGATCGTCCAGGCCACCCTCGGGTTCTCCACCGCCGTGCTCGATCTGGCGGCGCTCGGCTTTCTCGGCATGGGCGCCCAGCCGCCGACGCCGGAGTGGGGCACGATGCTCGCCAATGCGCTGCAGTTCATCCAGCGCGCCTGGTGGGTGGTGACGTTCCCGGGACTCGCCATCCTGATCACGGTGCTGGCGTTCAACCTGGTCGGCGACGGGCTCCGCGACGCCCTCGACCCGCGCCTGAAGCGCTAGGACGACCCGTCCCATGCCGCTCGTCGAAATCGAGAACCTGTCGGTCGAGTTCGGGCCCGTGGACCAGTCGTTCCGCGCCGTCGACAACGTCAACCTGACCATCGACACGGGCGAACTGCTCGGAATCGTCGGAGAATCCGGGTCGGGCAAGAGCGTCACCATGCTGGCGCTCATGGGCCTCATCGGCTACCCCGGCCGGGTGTCCGCCGACCGTCTGCAGTTCGGCGACACCGACCTGATGAGCCTGTCGTCGTCCGCCCGGCGGCGGATCGCGGGCCGGGACATCGCCATGGTGTTCCAGGAGCCGATGACCAGCCTCAACCCCTGCTTCACCATCGGCTTCCAAATCTCCGAGACGCTGAAGGTGCACGAGGGCGGCAGCCGCCGCGCGCGCCGCGCCCGCGTCGTCGAGCTTCTCGATCAGGTCGGCATTCCGGCGGCGGCGTCGCGGGTCGACTCGTTTCCGCACCAGTTGTCTGGCGGCATGAACCAGCGTGCGATGATCGCCATGGCCATCGCCTGCAACCCCAAGCTGCTGATCGCCGACGAGCCGACCACCGCGCTCGACGTGACGATCCAGGCGCAGATCCTCGACCTGCTGCTCGGCCTGCAGCGCGACCGCGACATGGCGCTGGTGTTGATCACCCACGACATGGGAGTGATCGCCGAGACGGTGAAGCGGGTGGTGGTGATGTATGCGGGTCAGGTGGCCGAGAAACGGCCGGCGGACACCCTGTTCACCGCGCCGCGCCACCCATACACTGCGGCGTTGCTTGCATCGCTGCCGGAGCGTGCGCTGGTCAAGGGCCGGTTGCCGACCATCCCCGGCGTCGTCCCCGGCCAGTATGATCGGCCTCAGGGTTGCCTGTTCCACCCTCGCTGTCCTTACGCCGATGACCGCTGCCGGCAGGAGCAACCGCTGCTCAGCCCCGATGCGACCGGCGCCGTGCGTTGCCACTATCCCCTGAACGGGGACCCCCATGATGGCGCCTCAGCGGCTCCGCAGCAGTCGCGCAATCCTGTTGCAAATCAACGATGACGGCGGCACAGTCGCGCGCTCGCGGCGTGCGTGAACGACGTCCGGAGCGGGCGTGTCCTGGTCCTCGATGAAGGAGCGAAACATGCGAAGCGTTTATGCCACGGCGGCGGCCATGGTTGCCGTGCTCGGGGTGACGGCGTGCGGCGACGGCGAACCGGAGGTGGCGGATATCCCCTATGACCAGGTGCGCGCCGCCATGGAAGGAGACGCCGCAGCGTGGAGATCCTATTCCTCCGAAATCAAGGGCAAGACGGTGCGCTGGACTGGCCGGATGGTGCGTGCCGAGCGCGTCCGCGGCGACGATTACGTCGAGGAAGGCGAGGCATACATCGACATGGACGCGGACGGGCAGGGCTCGCCGGCGCCGGACGTGGTGCTGCAGATTCCGGTCTCGCAGGTCGACGCGCTGAACACGCCGGAGCGGCCGGTCACCTTCCGCGCCACCATCCTGGGCTTCGTGCCCGCGGAGGGCGGTCAAATGATCGAAATGAACTTGAAAGAGCTTGCGGAATAGGCCCGCGGCCGCACCCTGGTCAGCCGAACAGCACCCGATACGCGGTCAAGAACAACAGTAGCGTGGTGGCGCAGGAGCACAGGCAAAGGAAGAGCCCGAGGCGCCGCCATTTCACCTCTTCGTCGTCCGGCAATGCCTGGTCCGCCTCAGCCGATTCGCGAGGCGGGTCGACCGCGCGCTGAGGAAAATGGCCGAATGCCGGCTGAATCAGGCCTTGGGCTTGAGTTTCCATACCGCTTTCTCGCAATGAAGCTTGCATTACGCAGTATGGACAACACTACACCCAAACGGGCTACATTCAACAGGTTTTTGTGCACGTTGCTCATTTTCCGGCCCCTTGCGCCAGTCTCTTATCGCACGCACGGGCGCTGAACAGGAGTCGTCTCGCAATCGCAGCGAGGAGCAACCCGATGAGCACGCCGGCGGTGTTGGCGACGATGTCGGAACCAGCCGGAACGCGCCCCGGCACCATGGCCTGAACGCCTTCGAGGCCGCAGCCGAGCACGATGAGAGCCACGGCCAGCACCGCCAAAGCTTTCTGTTGCGGGAAGGACAGCAGCCCGAGCATGGTCAGAACGAAATAGGCGAAGGCGTGCTGGATCTTGTCGGAGACATCCGGGAAGGCAGAGGTGGTCTGCGGTGCCACAGAGAGATAGATGACAGCGAGCAGCGCCACGACGAAGCCGGCGCGCGCGCCATAGCGGATCCAGATGGCCAGCGTGTTCGTCCGTCCGATCATCCCGATCTCATCCCGTGCATGTGGACACCGGTACCGATCCCGGCTAAGCAGCAGGGGCCGATCCCGCTTTCGCCACGGATAGGGCCGCACGACCGATGTCTTGCCGCGGACCGTTTCTTGTTGACGCGCACGTTCATGTTTACCCCGAATTCGATCCCGAGCGGCTTTTATCTGCAGCTTTGCGCAATGTCCGGGCCGCGGCCGCACGGTTGAACGCCGATCCCGGCGAACGGCTGAACGCCGATCCCGGCGTCGGCGGTTGCATCATGCTGACAGAGACCGCCCGCGACCATGCCTTTCGCGGCTGGCGAGACGCGGCCGATGCGGGCGCGCGCAACGGCTGGGCGTTCGAGGGGAGCGGCGAGGAGATCTCGCTCTATGCGCGGAGCCCCGACGGCGCGCGCCTGCTCGTGGTGGCCGGGCGACAGATCGCCACGGCCGAGGGTCTGGAGGTCAGCGCGCTCGGCGTCGATCGGGAGTTTGCGGACGGCGCCGATCTGCCGGCGAGCATACGCGCCGTCCACGACTCCGGCGCCGTCGCCGTCCTCCCGTGGGGGTTCGGGAAGTGGTGGCTGAAGCGCGGCAAGCTGATCGCGGCGGCGGTCGAGGCCGGAGGCGCCGATCGGGTGTTCGTCGGCGATAGCGGCGTCCGTCCCGGATCGCTCCCGCAGCCCCTGCCTCTTCGCATGGCTGAGCGTCGCAACCTGCCGATCCTGAGCGGGAGCGATCCGCTGCCGCTGGCCGGCGAGGAGGACCGCGCCGGCAGCTTCGGCTTCGTGCTCGACGGAGAAATCGACCAGGAACGGCCGGCGGAGGGCCTGAAAACCTTGATCCGCGCCCTGTCCGCTCAACCGCGCACGTTCGGCACGCACGCCGCAACTGCGGCCTTCATCCGCGATCAGGTTCGACTCCGCCTGCGCTGATTACGGCACGGGCTCCGGCGCCCCCCGTCATGACGGCGTACGCCTCGGCCAGCTGCCGCTTGAAGATGTCGAAGGTGTGGCGCTCCAGCAGCAGCGCTCGGGCACGCGCTCCCCGCGCCGCGGCCTCGGCCGGATCCTTGAAGGCCTGGATGAAGCCGGCGGCCATACCCTCAGCGGTCGGCGGCATCAAGAACGCCGCGTCGGGAGGCAGCACCTGCGAATGGGTCGGGAAGTCGGTGGCCACGATCGCCCGGCCGCTCGCCATGTAGGCGAAGATCTTGAGGGGCGTCACCAACGGCTCCTGACGCGGCGAGGCGAGGATTTCTGCGACCCCCATGAACTCCGGCATGGTCTCGACCGGCCGCCGGCCGGCGAACATTACCGCGTCCCCGATACCCAGTTCCGCCGTCACCGATCGCAGATGGCGTGTCTGGTCCTCGTCGCCGCCACCCACCAGCAGCAGCATGGCGTCGGGAGTGTCGCGCAGCACCGTCGGCATGGCGCGCACCAGCACGTCGACGCCCTGGCGCCCGTCGAAGTTGCCGGTGTAGGTGATCACGCGGCGCCCCACGAGGCCGAGTTCGTGACGCAGCCGATCGACGGCCTGCGGGTCGGGGGCGCGGAGGCTTTCTTCCGGCGGTATGTCTTTGATCTCGAACACCGGCACCGTGGCGTTGTCGGCGCGCGCCAGCTCGACCAGGGACGCGGCGACGGCCAGCACCCCGGACGAGCGCCGCAGCGCCCAGCGTCGGAGCACGCGCGCGGGCGACGACAAGGCGCGCACCACCGGCGACGAGCTCGCCGACAGCTGATAGCACAGGTCGGAATCCAGATCGGTGATGGCGGCGGCGCCGAACAGGCGCGCCAGATGCACTGCGTAAAACGCCGATTCCTCGATTGCGTGGACCGCCGCGAAGCGCTGCGAGATCAGCAGGCGCAGCACCGCCGGCAGCAAAAAGACGTGGTACGCTGCCTTGGCGAGGGAAAAGCCGACCGGGACGTCGCCGCTGAACGGCAGACGCGGCACTCGGTGATAAACCAACCCCGGCATGGTCACCGTCTCGCCGATCGGCAACGTCACCAGATGCACCTCATAGCCCAGCTCGGTGAGCGCGCGGCACATGTAGAGAATGTTGATGGGCGTGCCCGTCACCCGGAAAAACGGCTGCGGAGCGATCATCATCACCCGTCCCCGGGCGGGGCTCGGCGGTGGCGGCGGCGCTTCGGACATGGCGGACTTTCGGCTGTTGGCAATGTGGGTGGGAGGCCGGTGAGGCGAGCGACGGGAAATGGCTGGTGATGCGCTAACGCTCCGCCACCAGCAGCGCCGGTCCGCCGAACCTGCGGGTGACGCCGATGCTGCGGGACAGGCGCTCCAGCGCCCGCGACGCCGCCGGCCGCCGCAACGTGCGATGCACGACCATCGGCACCCCGAACTGACGCTCCACCTCGATGCGCTCGAAGCCGAGACCGTGCAGCGCCCCCTTCAACTCGGCCTCGGTGTAGCAGAAGTAGGGCCGGGTATTGCCTTCGAGGCGCCGTTTGACACGAAACAGCAGCGGTTCGAGAACGTTGGCGCCGGAGCGCGGCGGGTAGTCGATGAGGAGCCGGTGACGGGCGACCCGCGCCATCTCGGCCAGCAACTCCCGCCAGCGCTCCACATGCGCCATGAGGCGAATGGCGATGACCGTGTCAAACGCGCCATCGCGGAACGGCAGGCTCCAGAGGTTCGAGGCGACGAACTGAAGCCGATCCGCCTCGTCCCGCATCAGGGGTTGGAGACGGTCGGCGCACGCCGCTTGACTGCCCTGAACCCACACGCGACAGCCGCGCCGCAGCAGCATCGGCGTCAACTGGCCGTGGCCGCCGCCCACCTCCAGCACGGTGCGCAGCGCCTGACCCTGGCCTGCGGGCGGGCCGAGCAGCCGATCGACCGCCTGTTCCTGGCTGTCGAGCAGAAAGCGGCCGACCGTCCCGTCAAAGCGGCGCGCATAGCCGTCGCTGGACGTCTCGACGTCGGGCGTCAAGGTATCGTGTTCAATGTCCGCCATCTCGCGCGACGTAATAACTCCAATCTTGGGAACGCGCCACCAAAGTGCGGCAGTAGTATTCATCGATTTGGTCCGCTCCGTCTGATATCCCTTGTTCGCTGGAGCCGAATGTGGCATGAACACGTAAAAGTTGCAAGCTGACGCACTGGTAAAACTTTTTTGCGACGAGGAGCAGGTGACGGAGTGTTGACGCCGAGACGGCCCGTCGAGCTTGCGAGGCGACGCTACGACGTGATCATCGTCGGAGGCGGCGTCTATGGCCTCATGCTGTCGCTGGAGGCGACGAAGCGGGGACTGACCCCCTTGTTGGTGGAGCGTGGCGATTTTGCGGCGGAGACGTCGCACAACAGTCTCAGAATTATCCATGGCGGCTTTCGCTATCTGCAAAGCCTGGATCTACGGCGGTTCCGGGAGTCGGTTGCGGAGCGCCACTGGTTCCTCCGCACCTTTCCGGAATTCGTCCGGCCGCTGCCCTGCCTGCTCCCCCTTTACAACCGGGGCCTTCAGCGGCCGCCGGTGCTGCGGGCGGCGCTTGCGCTGAACGACGTGCTGTCGTGGCGGCGAAACCGGGGCGTTCGCAGCGACCGGGTGCTGCCGGGCGGGCGGGTCATCGGGCGCGACGAGACGGTGCGTCTGTTCCCCGATGTCGATCCGCGCGGCCTCGTGGGCGGGGCGACCTGGACAGACGCGTTCGCGCCCGATATGCCGCGTTTGATGATCGCGATCCTGCATCGCGCCTGCGCCAGCGGGGCGGCGGTGCTGAACTACGTCGAGGCTACCGGGTTGCTCCGCGACGGGCCGCGCGTCGCCGGCATCACTGCGGTCGATCGGGCGGCGAAAAGCGAGCCAGCGGGCAAACCCCTGGAGTTTCGGGCGCCGGTGGTGATCAACGCCGCCGGCCCGTGGGCGCGGCAGTTTGCCGCTGCGTGCGGCGACGACCGGCCGGACCTGTTCGCTCCGTGCCTGACTTGGAACGTGGTGTTCGACCGCCCGCCGCTGTCGGACTACGGTCTTGCGGTTCCGCCGCGCCGTAGAGGCGCCCGCGCCTACTTTCTGGTGCCGTGGAAGGGCGTGCTGTTCGCCGGAACCGGGCAGGCGCCATGGTCGGCCGACAACGGGCCGCCGCGGGTGAGCGAGGCCTGCCTTCAGGCGTTCATCGACGATCTCAACGACGCCATCCCCGGCCTGGGGGTGCGTCGGGACGAGGTCGCGCGGGTGTTCGGTGGCGTGCAGCCGGCGGTTCGTCCGGGGTCCGATTCGCCGGCGTCGCGGGTGGTGTTCGTCGATCATCAGCGGAAGGGCGGACCCCAGGGCCTGTTCAGCGTGAGCGGTGTCAAGCTCACCACCGCGCGCCGCGTCGCCGACACCATGCTGCGCCGGGTGTTCCCTCACCACACGCCCGCCCTTGCAGACGAAGACGCTTCCTTAGCGGCCGAGGCGGGAGCACCTTCCGAACTTGCGTTCGGGTCGATGCCCGCGAGCAGCGATCGCCAATGGCTGGCGCCGCTGGAACGGGCGGCGGCGACGGAGAGCGTCGTCCACGTCAGCGATCTGATCCTGCGTCGCTCCAGCCTCGGAGACAACCCGGCGCGGGCGCTTGCCCTGGCGCCCGCAGCGTGCGAGCGACTGGGTCACGAAGGCGCTGCCGCCCGGCTGGAGATGGACAGGCTACGCCGGGAGTTGACGCATCTTTGCGATCCGTGCGAGGGCATGATGGCCGGCGCACGCAGGCGGATCGCCAGTCCGGCCCGCAGCGCGGGCTGACGCCGCCGCAAGGGCGGTAGTAATCTTCTGCAATAACGATATCATAGGTAGTTGTGCCGCTCAAGATTTCGCGTTATACGGTGCATGCCAATGATCTTGACCCGATGACAATGGTGCGTAACATCAACCGTGTCCCGGCCCGGGGGCACAACCCGGCGGGAACAGGCAAAGGCATTGCTGTTCGACGAGCAACGGCAGGCTTGCCCGTGTGGATCAAACAGCAAGCTTGCGTGTGTGGATCAAAAAGAGGATGAACTCGCCGACGGGGCAGGTTGCCGTCCTGGACGCCATCTTCGCGGAGCAGACCAAGGGCCGGCCTCTGATCTTGCCGACCATTGCAGGATCCGCGTGTCTCTAATGGAGGTCTGTTCGTGAGAATTCTCGTCACCGGGGGGACGGGCTTTACAGGCAAGGCGCTGGTAAGTCGCCTCCTGAACGACGGCCACGAGGTGGTCGCGCTCGACTACAAGGAAGGCCTGAAGACCGAAGAGTTGCGCGCGAGCGGCGCGGAAGTGGTGATTGGGTCGGTCACCGACAAGGAGATTCTTGAAAGGTGCATGCCAGGCGTCGATGTGGTGCAGCATCTGGCAGCGGCGTTCCGCGAACTCAACGTGCCCGACACGTACTACTACGACGTCAACGTCAACGGCACCCGCAACGTTCTCGATGCGGCGCAGCGCCACGGCGTCCGAAAGGTGGTTTATTGCAGCACGTGCGGGGTGCACGGCAACATCGACAACCCGCCGGGCGATGAAGACGCTCCCATTCAGCCGGCGGACTACTATCAGAAGACCAAGTACCAGGCCGAGCCGTTCGTCAAGGAGGCCAGCAAGAACGGCCTGGATGCGGTGATCCTGCGGCCCGCGGCGATCTACGGGCCGGGCGATCCCGAGCGTTTCTTCATGATTTTCAAGCGCGTCTCCAAGGGCAGGTTCCCGATGTTCGGCAACGGCCGGACCTTCTACCATCCCCTCTACATCGACAACCTGGTCGATGCTTTGGTGCTGGCCATGGCGCCCGGCAAAGGCACCGGCGAGGCGTACCTGATCGCCGATGAGCAGTATGTCACGATCGAGGACCTGGTCCGGCGCATCGGCAAAGCGCTGAACGTGAACGTCAAGGTGCCGCACTACCCGGTAATGCCTTTGGTCGTCTCCGGGCACGTCATGGAGACCCTGTGCCGGCCGTTCGGCATCACGCCGCCGATTTTCCCGCGAAGGGTCGACTGGTATCGCCAGAACCGAGCCTTCAAGATCGACAAGGCCAAGCGGGATCTCGGCTACGATCCGAAGGTGGGCCTGGACGAAGGCCTGAAGCGTACCGCCGAGTGGTATAAGCGAGAGGGCTATCTCTAAACGTCCCGATCCTGTAGCGAAATGTTAACCCGGATCGGCCATCGTTAGCCGGACCAGGTTTGTCCAAGAAAGGGGCACCACTACGTGTGTGGCATTGCCGGCATCGTCTCCAGAATCCATGGAGACGCCATACCAAGGATGACGGCCGCGCTGGTTCACCGCGGCCCGGACGACGACGGCTACTACCGAGACGACGAGATCGCGCTCGGCTTTCGCCGGCTCAGCATCATCGATCTGAGCGGCGGCCATCAGCCCATCCCGAACGAAACAGACACCGTCCAGCTCATCTGCAACGGTGAGATCTACAACAGCCCCCAGCTGCGCGAAGAACTGATCAGCCGTGGACATACGTTCAAGACCAAGAGCGACGTCGAGGTCATTCTTCATCTGTACGAGGAACACGGCAAGGACTGCGTCAAGCACCTGCGCGGCATGTTTGCGTTTGCGCTGTGGGATAGCGAAAACAAGCGCTTGGTTTTGGCGCGCGATCATACCGGTCAGAAGTCCCTGTTCTACGCCAAGCTCGGTGACGGGCTGATCTTCGCTTCCGAAGCGAAGGCTATCCTCGCCTCGGGACTGGTCGCACCGGACATCGACTTGAACGGAATGTGGCATTACATGTCGCTGCGCTTCATGCCGGCGCAGTACAGCATGTTCAAGAATATTCACAAGCTGCCGGCGGCAACGACGCTGGTGTGGGAACGCGGCCGGTTCAGCGTCGAGGAATACTGGCAGGTTTCGTTCGTCAACAAGCTGCCGGCCGATCAGGCCGCCATCGAGGAGAGCCTCGACGCCATGCTGCGGGAGACGGTGCAGATGCACCTTCTGAGCGACGTGCGCGTCGGCACCTTCCTCAGCGGCGGCATCGATTCCGGCACCATCTCCGCCATGGTCGCCTCCGCTAGCTCGGAGCCGGTGCCGACATTCTCGATCGGAGTGCGCGAGCAAAGCTTCAACGAGCTGCCGTACGCAGAGCAGGTCGCCAAGCGTTACGGCATGGAATGGCACAAGGAGGTGGTGCAGGCGGACATCCTCGATCTGCTGCCGACGATGGTCTACCACCTGGAGGAACCGGCGGATCCATTCGGCGTCGGCGTCTACCTGGTCTCCGACCTGGCGAGCAAGCACGTCAAGGTGGTGCTCGGCGGCGATGGCGGCGATGAGAACTTCGCCGGGTACGACCGCCACGCCGGCCAGCGCATGCTCGATTATTACAGCCTGCTTCCGGCCTGGCTGCGGCGTTCGGTCATGAAGTCGCTGATCAGCGCGATCCCCAACACCTTCAACTACAAAAGCCTCGCCCAGCGCGCCGCGTGGATGAACGACTTGTCGCTCTACGACGCCAGCGAACGCTATGCGCAGAGCATGACATTCCTCCGGTTTACGCACGACGTAAAGGAGCGGCTGTTTACCGCGGGCGCCAAGGCGCAAATGGGTGATGTCAACTCGGTGGACCGCTACCTGAAGTTTTTCAATGCGGATAACGCTCAGGATCTCGTCGATCGGATGTTATACACCGAGCTGATGACCCGCATGCCGGACCACAACCTCGTCATGGTCGACCGGATGACGATGGCGCACTCGCTCGAATGCCGCTCGCCGCTGATCGACCACAAGCTGGTGGAGTTCGCCGCTTCCATACCGGGCTCCATGAAGCTGAACGGCACCAAGCTCAAATACATCTTCCGCCGGGTCGCGGCGCGGTATCTGCCGAAGGAATTGGTGTTTCGCGAAAAGCAGGGCTTCGGCTTCCCGCTCGGCAAGTGGATGCGGGGCGAACTGGCGCCGTTCGTCAGTAACCTGTTCGCCGAGTCCCGCTTCGTGGAGATGGGGGTTTTCGACGGCGACGTCATGCGCTCGATGTTCGATGAGCATCTGAGCGGACGCCACGAGCACTCGTTCCGCCTGTGGATCCTGGTGAACCTGGAGATCTGGCATCGGATTTTTGTGGAGCAGCAAAGCGTTTCATCGACACAAACCCACATCGCCGACCTGATGGGCGCGACCGAAAAGGCGGCGTGAGCGGAGGACGATGTAAGGCGCGGACATCGGCCGCGTATCATCCACTCGAGCGCGGCGCGTCAACATGGCAGGTGCCCATGGCGCGGTCGAGGGCGGAACTTCAGGTCGCATTCGGCCTGCTATAAGGTCTGGCCTTTGACGGGGTCGAGCCTTGAGCGGCGTCGGATGTGGCCGGAACACTTGAACGGAAAAGGACGAAAGCTGGCATGCGCATTCTTGGGATCACGGACGGGCAGACATCGGGAGCAACGATCATCGAGGATGGTCGCATCATCGCGGCGATCAACGAAGAGCGTATCGCCCGCATCAAGATGGCGCGCGGCTTTCCGCGGCAGTCGATCGCCGAGGTGTTGCGCCTGACCGGCACCAGCCCGGAGGATATCGAGGCGGTCGGCGTCGCCCATGTGAACATGGAGATGCGCGAGAAGATCATGGACTGGCCCGGCTGGTTCGAAGCGCGCGGCGACGATGACGACCTCCACAGCACCTTTTTCCAGATCGCCGGCAAGTACGGGCACCTCGCCGCTGACATTCCGCTGTTGAAGTGGGGGTACTACTCGCTTCGAACGCCGGCATACAAGCAGCGCCGCCGCCGCATCGGGGTCATCCTGAAAGAAGAATACGGGATCGATGCGCCGGTCCGCTTCATCGACCATCACTACGCCCATGCCACGTCGGCCTATTACACCAGCAATTTTGATGACGCGTTGGTGGTCACCATGGACGGCGGCGGCGACGGCCATTGCTCGCAGGTGTACAGCGTGCGCAATGGGGTGTTCGAGAAGCTTAATGCCGTCGACTCGTACAACTCGATCGGCAACTACTACGCCTACGTCACGGCGCTTTGCGGCTACAAGGCGAAGCGGCACGAAGGCAAGATCACCGGGCTTGCAGCACGCGGCAAGCCGATCTACCGGGATCTCCTGGAGCGGATGATTGCCTGCGAGAATGGCCAACTGCAGAACCGCGGCAAGGTGCTGTTCAACAGCGCCCTTGAGCGCATCCGCGAGGTGCTTCCGACCGGTTGGACCAAGGAAGATCTGTCGGCGTCGATCCAGGTGCTGTCGGAAGACATCGCCAAGAAATACGTCGGCTACTGGGCGGAACAATCCGGGCACCGCAATGTCGCCCTCGCCGGCGGCCTGTTCGCCAACGTCCGCATCAACGAGGAGGTCCATTCCCTCCCCTCCGTCGACAACATCTTCGTCCATCCCGGCATGAGCGACGAGGGCTTGGCGGTCGGCGCGGGACTGGCAGTCCAGGGCAAGCTCGACCGTCAGCGCAACCGCCCGTTCGTCCGGCGCGAGTTGCCCACCGTCTACCTCGGCAACGCGTACGATGACGACGCCATCGCCGCAGCGGTCAAGGCCTCCGGCCTGGAGAGCGAGCATCACCCCGGCAGTGTCGAGGTGGAAATCGGCGAACTCCTGTCCCAGGGCAAGGTCGTGGCGCGCTTCAACGGCGCCATGGAGTACGGCCCGCGTGCGCTCGGCAACCGCAGCATCCTCTACCAGCCGGGCGACCCGTCGGTGAATGACTGGCTGAACGAGTTGCTGAAGCGCACCGAGTTCATGCCGTTCGCGCCGTCGTCGCTGTTCGAGCACTCGGAGCAGCTTTACGAGAACATTGACGGCGCCGTGGATACGGCGCGGTTCATGACCGTCACCTTCCACTGCACGCCGTGGATGGTGGAACGATGCTCGGGCGTCGTTCATGTGGACAACACCGCGCGGCCGCAGATCGTGCGGCGTGTCGACAATCCGTCCTACTATCGGATCATCGAGGAGTACCACAAGCGGACAGGCGTGCCGGTCGTCATCAACACGTCGTTCAATATCCACGAGGAGCCGATCGTGCGTTCCCCGGACGACGCCATTCGCGCCTTTTTGGACAGCGCCCTGGACTATCTGGCGATCGGCAATTTTCTCGTCAAGGGTCCGGTCGGCAGCGCCGCGACCCGCAAGAAGGGAAGGCAAGAGCAAGTGGGGCCACGCCACCACGCCGTCACCGCACGATGATCACGTCGTGGTTTACCAGGGGGGAGCGCACCCCGAGGTTGATTAACGGTCGGCGCCGGCGGTGAGCGAACAGGCGTCTGGAGTAGAGCGGCGCGGCTGGGGGAGCCCGGCCGCGCGGAGCGCCGCTGCATGGCTGCGCCGGCATGGCGGAACGCTCCGCGTCGTCACCACCATGGTCTTGATCACGGTGCTGCTGAGCCAGGTTTCGTTTGGCGATCTGCACGTCCGGCTGCGGGGGTTGGCAACGGACTGGCCGCTCCTGATGATCGCCGCCCTTCTGCCCGGCATCGGGGTGTTGATCAGCGCCCAGCGTTGGCGGGTCATTCTCGCCGGGCTCGACAAGGCAATTCCGATGAGCGTGCTGGTGCGGGGACAGCTGGTCGGGGTGTTTTTCAACCAGCTCCTGCCGTCGACGATCGGCGGCGATCTGGCGCGCAGTTGGTGGACTCACCGCAACGTCGGTTCGCACGTGTTGAGTCTGACCGTGGTGGCGATCGACCGGCTGATCGGGCTGATCGGCATCTGCGCGGTGGCGTTCGTCGCGGCGTTGCTGAGCCCGGACGTCGTCGCCACCATGCCCCTGTTCTGGCTGACCGGGTTGATCCCGGTCGCGGTGGTCGGGCTGCTGCTGGTGTTCGCGCACCCGCGCACAGCGATGTGGGGCCGCCGACTGCTGAGCCTCCCCGGACTGCGACTGGTTCGGGACAAGGTGGCGATCGCCTACCAGGGCATCGCCGGCCTGCGCTCCCGCTGGTCGAGACTATGCACGGCGCTGGCGCTGTCGATCGCGCTGATGGTGGAGATCGTCGTGCTTTACGTGCTGATCGCGGTCGCATTCAACATGCCGGTCAGTGCGGAAGCGCTGGCGGTTCTGGTGCCGATCGTGTCGATCATCGCGATGCTGCCGGTCACCATCAACGGCATCGGCTTGCGGGAGGGCGCTTTGGCGGTGCTTGGCGCGCCGTTCGGGATGACGATGGCCGACGCCATCGTGCTGGCTTGGACGGTGTTGCTGCTGCAGTCGCTATACGCGGTCCTCGGCGGCTTCGTCTATATGGCTGGCCGCCGGGCGACAACGGAAGCGACAGCATCGCGCTGACGGTAGATTACTCAGGGAGGGAGCAGGTCATCTGCAGCCAACAGATTTGCATGGCAACCGCACGACGGTTTCAGCGCGGGCAGCCTTGTCCGCAGCGGAGCATCCGATTTCATGAGTAACGAAACGGTTCTTGTCACCGGCGCGTCCGGGTTTACCGGCGGTCACTTGGCGCGGCGCCTCGCTCGCAACGGTCACACCGTGCGCGCGCTGATCAGATCACCGGTCTCGCCTTCCTGGCCGGACGTCCGCGGCATCGAATTCGTGCAGGGCGACGTGCGGGATCCTGCGGCCATGAGGGCCGCCGCCACGGGCGTCGATACCGTCTACCACATCGCCGCCGCCTATCGGCAGGAAGGGATCGAGCGCCAACACTTCTTCGACATCAACGCCACCGGAACGGAGAACGTGCTCGCGGCCGCGCTGGAAGCCGGGGCTCGCCGCGTGGTCCATTGCAGCACCGTCGGCGTCCACGGCGATGTTCAGAATGCCCCGGCAGATGAAGAGGCGCCCTACGCGCCCGGCGACCACTACCAGCAAAGCAAGCTTGAAGGAGAGATGATCGCCCGCCATTACCAGAAGGACACCGACCTGGCGGTGACTATCTGCCGTCCCGGAGCGATCTACGGCCCTGGTGATCTCCGTTTCCTCAAGTTGTTTCGGGCGATCAAAAAGCGGCGGTTCCTGATGATCGGCAGCGGCGAAGTGGCGTATCACCTGACCTTCATCGACGATCTGGTAGATGGATTGCTGCTGTGCGGCACCCGGGAAGAGGCGGTGGGCGAGACCTTCATCATCGCCGGCAAAACCCACACGACCCTGAACGAAATCACCAGCCACATCGCCGAAGAACTGGAGGTTACGGTTCCGAGACTCCGGCTTCCGGTGTGGCCGTTCTACTGGGCCGGGTATTGTGTCGAGCACGTGTGCCGGGCGATCCGCGTCGAGCCGTTTCTCTACCGCCGCCGTGTCGACTTTTTCGTCAAGTCGCGGGCGTTCGACATCACCAAGGCGCGCACCCTGCTCAACTACGCTCCGAAGGTCGGCGTCCGCGAGGGGGTGCACCGCACGGCGGAGTGGTACCGGCGTCAGGGCCTGCTCGCCATCTGTTCTCTTCTGTTGTTGAAGGACCAAGCGCTCTTGCTCGTTATGGCGGTTTGAACGCCAACCGGATAGGCTAGTGCAGCGGTGCATTCAAAGAATGCACCATTGCTGCACGCGACTCTTGATTCTCGTGCCACTATGACCCAATCGACTGAATCATCCGAATGTGTCTGTGCACTAGTGCAGTGGATGTGGGACCATCCGTTGCACTGAAACACCGGAAAGAATAGCCCGCAATGCCGTTGCGCGATCATGAAGGTGGGTTGAGGGTCCTGCTGCCGAGCGCGGCGGTGCTGGCGGTCGGCATCGCCGCCACCGGTTGGTGGGTGGGCGACGGGCTCGTCGACGCCCGCACCGGCGACCGCTACGTCACCGTAAAGGGGTTGGCGGAACGGCCGGCGCGCGCTGACCTCGCCATCTGGCCGCTCCGCTTCGTCGCCACCAGCAACGATCTGGCCGAGGCGCAGAGCAGGATCGCGCGGGACGCGGAGACCATCTCGGGGTTTCTGGCGGCGGCGGGGATTGGGTCCGCGGACATCGAACTTCAAAGCCTTGAGGTGACGGATCTACACGCCCAGGCGTACCGGTCGGGTCCGGTGGAAAGCCGGTTCATCGTGGCGCAAACGCTGATGGTCCGGACCACCGCGGTGGACACCATCGCCGCAGCCAGCCAGAACATCGGCGATCTGGTGGCGGCCGGCGTGGTGCTCGGCGCGGCGAACCACGGGCCGCCGGGGCCCTTCTATCTGTTCACCACGTTGAACGACGTGAAGCCGCAAATGATCGCCGACGCGACGCAGAACGCTCGCGACGCCGCCGAGCAATTCGCTGCCGATTCCGGTAGCGACATCGGCGGCATTCGCCGCGCGAGCCAGGGCCTGTTCCAGATCCTGCCCCGCGACCAGGCGCCCGGGCTTCAGGAGTCCGCGCAGATCCACAAGACCATCCGCGTCGTCACCACCGTCGAATACACGCTCGACGACTGACCGGCGGCGCCTCTCCCGAGCCTCCATCGTGATTGCGAGGAGGCGGCGCCGGCGTGACAATTCAGGGTCCGCGTGGTGACAGAGCCTGGATTGCCGCGCTTGTTGTCGCGCCGCTCGCAAGGGACCGATCCCGTCATTCACCGCGGCGCTGTGATCAGGCGGCGACCCGGCGGCCGGCCGCCGGCGCTCCTGTCTCGACCGAAGCGACGACGGCCTGAATGACGGAGAAGGTCTCGGCGTCGGCGTTGAACTCGAAATGGGTGCCGTCTGCGCTGTGGCCGATGACCACGGCGGGAATCTCGCCGGCGTGCTCCTTGAAGGTGACGCTGACGTCGGCTCCGGTTTTTGCGGCAAGGGTCGCCGCGGTCCTGAAGCCGCCCAGCGACAGGTCCTTGATCCGGGCATTAACCCTGGTGTTACCCCAGGTCATCGTCGCTTGCAGATCGACTGCATAGCGGTTGAACTTGCGCTGGTCATCCGACGAGTGCACCGCTTCGATGAAGGTTTGAACGGCGGCGCGGATGGCCTCGACCTTGGCGCTCAGCGATGTCGTGGCCTCGCCCACGGTAGTGGCGATGTTCCCGGTCGTCCCCGCCGCGTTGCGAACTACGCCCATGCTGTGGCCGACTTCTGTCGCGCCCATGGCCGCGGCCTGGGCGCTGGAGGCGATCTCCTGGGTGGCGGCGCCTTGTTCATCGACGGCGGTTGCAATGTCGGCGGATATGGCGTTGATGCGGTCGATGGTCGTTGAAATGCCGCTGATGCCCTCCACGGCGCCGGTAACCTGATTCTGCACCGCGGTGATCTGGGCGACGATCTCCTCCGTCGCCTTGGCCGTCTGGTTGGCGAGGCTCTTGACCTCGTTGGCGACCACCGCGAAGCCCTTGCCGGCGTCGCCGGCGCGCGCCGCCTCGATGGTGGCGTTGAGCGCGAGCAGATTGGTGCGCGACGTGATGTCGTTGATGAGGTCGACGACATCGCTGATCTTGCGCGCCGCATCAGACAGCTTGCCGACGGTGGCATTGGTCGCCTTCGCTTCGCCGACAGCATCGGTGGTGATGGAGGAGGCCTCCGACACGCGGCGATTGATCTCCTGGACCGAATAGGAGAGTTCCTCGCAGGCAGAGGCCACGGCCTGGACGCTGTTGCACGCCTGATCGGCCGACGCGGCAGCGGCATCGGCCTGGCGGTCCGTCTCTGAAGACGCCGACAGGAGGGTTTGCGAGCCTTTGGCCATGTGCTCGGCCATGGCCGTCAGGTCGTTCAGAACCTGGCCGAGGGTCTGGCCGAAGCTATCGATCAGGCCGTCGATCGCGTCCTGGCGGTACTCCCGGCGCGCCTTCTCCGCCTGTTCGATCAGACTGAGCCGGGCGACACGCTTGGCGTTCTCCTTGAACACCTCGACGGTGGCGGCCATCGCGCCGATCTCGTCCTTGCGGTCTGTCGCCGGCACGACGACCTCCACATCCCCGTCGGCGAGGCGCCGCATGATGCCGGTGAGGCCATGGATGGGACGGGTCATGCTGCGTGCGATGAACATGATCGCCGCAATCACGCCGCCGAGCATGACCGAAGCGAACGTGCCGAACAGCAGAATATCCTTCCAAAGGATGCTTTCCACGTCGTCGATGTAGATGCCGGAGCCGACGATCCACTGCCAGGGTTGGTAGCCCTTGACGTAGGAGATCTTGGCGACCGGCCGCTCGCTGCCGGGCTTCGGCCACATGTACGGAACGAAGCCGGCGCCGTCGTTCTTGACGGCCTTCACGAACTCGTTGAACAGAAGCGTGCCCTCGGGGTCCTTGAACGCACTCAGATCTTGACCGTCCAGCGCCGGCTTCATCGGGTGCATCACCATTACGGGCTGGTAGTCGTTGATCCAGAAATAGTCGTCGTCGTTGTAGCGGAGGCGCTTGACCGCCGCCTTGGCAGCGTCCTGCGCCTCGTCGCGGGTCAGGTCGCCGGCCGCCTCGAGGTTGCCGTAGTGCTCGATGAGCGTGTAGGCGGTCTCCACGAGGTTGCGCGTCTTGTCTTGGCGATCCTGGTAAAGCTCCTGCCTGAGGACGTACCAGAAGCCGGCGCCGGTCACCGCACTGCCCACGGCGATGAGCCCGACGATCAGCATCATACGTTGAAAGATGGTGAGGTTCTTCATGGACAGGGCTCCGAGCCACGAGGTTTCGGTAGGCGCAGGGCATCGCGCGCAGGCGGTGCGGCGCCACAAACAGATCTTCCGCGAAACTGCTGAATTTTTAATGACCGGCCGAAGCCGTCATTGCGCCTGTCGCCGGCAGATTGGCGACAACTCGGAAGCCGGGCTAGCGACGGCTGGTTGAGGCCGCGCGAAGGGTGGTGACTGCGGGATGTCGCGTTCGCCCGGGCTCACAATGCTTCCGAACACCGCCGCGCCGCGCGGCGGATGCGCAGCACCTCTACGGGCTCCCGAATGCGACAGGCTGCGATGTAGCGCCGCGTCAGTGGCTGAGGATCTGGCTGAGGAACAGCTTGGTGCGCTCGCTGCTGGGCTGCTCGAAGAACTGCTCCGGCGGCGCCCGCTCGACGATGCTGCCCTCGTCCATGAACACCATGGTGTCGGCGACCGTCTTGGCGAAGCCCATCTCGTGGGTGACGCAGATCATCGTCATCCCTTCCTCCGCCAGCTCGACCATGACGTCCAGCACCTCCTTGATCATCTCGGGATCGAGGGCGGAGGTCGGCTCGTCGAACAGCATGACGGAGGGCTTCATGCAGAGGGCGCGGGCGATGGCGACCCGCTGTTGCTGGCCGCCGGACAGTTGCCCGGGGTACTTGCCCGACTGCTCCGGGATGTGGACGCGCTCGAGATAGGACATGGCGATGTCCTGAGCCTCCGCCTTCGGCATCTTCTTGACCCACATCGGCGCCAGCGTCAGGTTTTCCAGCACGGTCAGGTGCGGGAACAGGTTGAAGCTTTGGAACACCATGCCGACGTTGCGGCGGATGGCCTCGACGGTGCGCACGTCACTTGTGAGTTCCACGCCGCCGACCACAATGCGGCCGCGCTGGTGCGGCTCGAGCGCATTGACGCAGCGGATCATGGTGGACTTGCCGGAGCCCGACGGCCCGCACACCACCACCCGCTCGCCGCGATGGATGGTGAGGTTGATGTCCTTGAGCACGTGAAAAGTGTCGAACCACTTGTCGACGTGGTCGAAGGCGATGGCCACCTCGGGTTCGGGATGGTGGGGGGAGGTCATCGAGTGGTCTTCCATCAGGCGCGGCGGTGGCCGGTTTCGAGCCGGCGTTCCAGGAACTGGCTGTAACGGGACATGAAAAAACAGAATGCCCAATAGATCAGCGCCGCGAACAGGTAGGCTTCCACGTAGAACGGTCGCCACGGCGGATCGGTGAGCGCGGTCTTGGTGGTCATCATCAGGTCGAACAGACCGATGATGATGACCAGCGAAGTGTCCTTGAACATGCTGATGAACTGGTTGACGATCGGCGGAATCGACACCTTGAGCGCCTGCGGCAGGATGACGAGGAACGTCTTTTTCCAGTAACCGAGGCCGAGGGCGTCGGCGGCCTCGAACTGGCCGCGCGGCACCGACTGCAGGCCGCCGCGAATCGCTTCGGCCAGATACGCCGCGGTGAAGAGGATGATCCCCACCTGGGCGCGCAACAGCTTGTCGACGCTCATCCCTTCCGGCAGGAACAAGGGAAACATGACCGAGGCCATGAACAGCACGCTGATCAGCGGCACGCCGCGCACCAGTTCGATGAAGCCGATCGAGACAGCCCGGATTAACGGCAGATCGGACCGCCGGCCGAGGGCCAGCAGCACCGCCAGCGGAAATGAAACAGTGATACCGACCACGGACAGGATGAGCGTCAGCGGCACGCCGCCCCACTGTGTGTTGTCCACGTAAGTCAGGCCGAACACGCCGCCCCACATCAGGATCGCGCACACGATCACCACCACCGCCCACAACGCCGCCAGCCACCAGCGCCACGACACCGGATTGCTGGAAACGACCAGGGCGGCGATGAACAGGAGTGTCGCCAACAGCGGCCGCCAGTGCTCGTCGAACGGAAAGAGACCGAACAGCAGGAAGCGGTGCTTGGTGGCGACGAACGCCCAGCATGCGCCCTCGGCCGCGCGGCACGCCGCCGGATCGTCCCCCGACCACACCGGGTCGATCAGCGCCCACTGGATCAGCGGCGGGATCGTCTCCCACAACAGCCACAGGCACAGCAAGGTCAGGATGGTGTTGGGGACGGTGTTGAAAAGGTGCTTCCGCGGCCAGTGCAGGGCGCGAACCGCGATGCCGGAAGACGGCCCCGGCGGCCCTGGCTTCTGCCGTGGCGCTTTGGCATCGAGCGGCTCCTCCTCGTGCGCCGAGGCGTCGGGGAATTCCCTCGGGTCGCGGCCCGTCACGTGCGGCCTCCGCGCAGCTCGACGCGCCGGTTGTACCAGTTCATGAAGGCGGAGATGGAGAGGCTGACGGTCAGGTAGCAGGCCATGATGATGGCGATGCCCTCGACCGCCTGCCCCGTCTGGTTAATGCTGGTGTTGGCGACGGCGACGAGATCGGGGAACCCGATGGCGACCGCCAGCGAAGAGTTCTTGGTGAGGTTGAGATACTGGCTGGTCAGCGGCGGAATGATGATGCGGAGCGCCTGCGGCAATAGGATCAGCCGCAGCACGAGGCTGCGTTTGAGCGCGAGCGCGAGCGCGGCCTCGGTCTGCCCGTGGGACACGGCCAGGATGCCGCCGCGAACGATCTCCGCGATGTAGGTGCCGGTGTACATGACGAGCCCGACGAGCAGCGCGGTGAACTCGGGCGAGACAACGCCGCCGCCCTGGAAGTTGAACCCGCGCAGCTCCGGCACCTCGAGCGCCGTCGGTGCGCCGCCGAGCAGGTAAGCGGCCATCGGCAGGCCGATGATCAGTGCCGCGCCGACGCGGACGGTCGGGAACAGTTGCCCGGTGCGCTCCTGGCGCCGCCGCGCCCAGCGATGGATCACCCAAGTGGCGGCGACGGCGATCAGGAAAGCCACTGCCATGACCGTGAAGGCCGGATGCGCCAGCGGCACAGGATAGATGAGCCCGCGGTTGCTGAGGAAAAGGCCCGGCAGCGGTTCGAGTGCCTGACGGGGATGGGGCAGGCCCTCGGTGATGAACGCATACCAGAAGAACAGTTGCAGCAGCACCGGGATGTTGCGGAGACCCTCGACGTAGACGGTGGCGAACCGGGCGACAAGCCAGTTGGTGCTGAGCCGGGCTATGCCCGCGATGGTGCCGAGCAAGGTGGCGCCGACGATGCCGATGAACGAAACCTTCAGCGTGTTAAGGATGCCGACGAGGAACACCCGCCGGTAGGCGTCCGCGGCGCTGTAGGGGATCGGGCCCTCGCTGACGGTGAACCCGGCCTCCCGGCCGAGGAAGCCGAAGCCGGACGCGATGTTGCGGGCCTGCAGGTTGGCGATCGTGTTGGAGGCGAGATACCAGATGATCAGGCCGATGATCCCAACCACGATTACCTGGGAGGCGGCGCCTCGCACCCTGGCGTCGTTCCACCAGCGGCCGCGTCGCTGTGTGGCGGGCGCCGGCTCCGTCGTGTCCCGGCTGGCGGGCAGTGGTTGCATGGTCGGATCCGAGACGGAATCCGCCGCCCCCGCACGGGAGACGGCGGAACCGATCTTGGGTCAGCGCACCGGCGGTGCGTACATCAGGCCGCCTTCGATCCAGAGCGCGTTCAGGCCGCGGGAAAGCTCCAGCGGCGAGTCAGCGCCCACGTTACGCTCGAAGATCTCGCCGTAGTTCCCGACCTGTTTGATGATGTTGTAAGCCCACTTGTCGTCGACGTGGAGTTTCTGGCCCATCTCCCCGGTCACGCCGAGCAGGCGCTGGATGTTGGGGTCAGGGCTGTCCATCATGCTGTCGACGTTTTCAGAGGTGATGCCCTTCTCCTCCGCCTCGATGGTCGCGAACACCGACCATTTGACGAGGTCGAACCACTCGTCGTCGCCGTGGCGGACGGCGGGGCCCAAGGGTTCCTTGGAAATGATTTCGGGCAGGATCACGTAGTCGCTCGGGTTGCGGGTGGAGTTGGCGCGGATCGTCGCCAACTGGGATGCGTCCGACGTCAGCGCGTCGCACCGTCCGGAAAGGAACGCCGACGTCACTTCTTCATAGCTTTCAATCGTCAACGGCTGGAACTGCATCTCGTTGGCGCGGAAAAAGTCCGCCATGTTGAGCTCGGTCGTGGTGCCGGTCTGCACGCAGACGGTAGCGCCTTCCATTTCCTTGGCGCTGGAGACGCCGAGGGCCTTGGCCACCAGAAAGCCTTGGCCGTCGTAGTACGTGGTCGGCGCGAAGTTGAGCCCGAGGTCGGTATCGCGGGACAGGGTCCAGGTGGTGTTGCGCGACAGCACGTCCACCTCGCCGGACTGCAGGGCGGTGAACCGCTGCTGGGCGGTCAGCGGCACGAACTTGACCTTTTTGGCGTCACCGAGCGCCGCCGCCGCAACGGCGCGGCAGAAGTCGACGTCGAGCCCGGTCCAGTTGCCCTTGTCGTCAGGCGCGCCGAAGCCGGGCAAGCCGGTGTGGACGCCGCAGATCACTTCGCCGCGCGCCTTGACCGCGTCGAAGGTAGCGCCGGCGCGGGCATTCTCTGAATAAAGCGGGACTGCCAGCGCGGCGGCGACAGATGCAACGATGATCTTCTTCATTCCTCCGCCTCCTTGGGCTTCTGGTTGTTGGTTCGTGGCATTAAGCGACCCGGTTGTTATGCGGGACCAGCTTGCGTTTCAAGCTTTCGACACATTCTTTATCTTAGTAGCGGATCGAGGCGGCTCGGCAACGGAAAAAATCCGCCCTGCAGCGGCGAAACGCGCTATGTCGCCGTCATCATGATCGAGATCCTGGATGTCCATCACCGCTTCGGCGACCGGGTGGTGCTCGACGCCATCGAACTCCGCATCGACGAGCGCCGCGTTGCCGTGATCGGCGCCAACGGTTCCGGCAAGAGCACCCTGGTGCGGCTGATCAACGGGCTTCTGGTGCCCGAGCGCGGGACCGTGCGGGTCGATGGCCTCGACACCCGCGTTGACGCAAGGGCGGTGCGCCGCAAGGTGGGGTTCGTGTTCCAGGATCCCGATGCGCAGATCGTCATGCCGTTGGTCGAGGAAGACATCGCGTTCGGCTTGAAGAACCTGGGCCTCGGCAAGGCTGACATCGCCCGCAAAGTGGACGGCGTGCTGGCGCGCTACGGTCTTTCCCACCTGCGCAGCGCCGGCACCCATACGCTCAGCGCCGGCGAAAAACAGTTGCTGGCGCTGTCGTCGGTGCTGGTGATGGAGCCGGACTACGTAGTGTTCGACGAGCCGATGACGCTTCTCGACCTCCGCAACAAGCGAATGATGATCAGGGTCCTGGAAGGCCTGCCGCAGACCGCTGTCGTCGTCTCCCACGATCTCGACATGCTGGCAGGGTTCGACCGCGTCCTGGTGATGGAGGCCGGGCGCATCGTCATGGATGCACCCCCGGCGGTGGCGGTGCCGTACTACTGCGGGATGATGACGTGACGTTCGCGCTGTACGCCGCCGGCGACACGCCGCTCCACCGGCTCCCTGCGGTGTTCAAGCTGGCGGGGCTGCTGGCGGCGGGCATCGGCGTGTTCCTGGTGCCGTCGCCGCTGTGGCTGACGCCGCTGCTGGCGGCGGTCGTGGCGCTGTTGGTCATCGCCAGAGCGCCGCTCGGAGATACCCTGCATCAACTCAGGCCGGTCATGGTGTTGTTGCTGGTGATTTTCGTCGCTCACGGCGTCTTTACCAATTGGACCCTTGGCGCGCTGGTGGTTCTCCGCTTTTTCGTTCTGGTAGCTCTGGCGTTGGTGGTCAGCATGACCACGCGGGTGTCGGAAATGATCGAGGTCATCGAGTGCGCCCTCGCCCCGTTGGTCGTCATCGGGGTCAATCCGGCCAAGGTCAGCCTGGCGCTGTCGCTGGCGCTGCGCTTCATTCCGATCCTGGTGCAGATGACTCATGAGATCCGCGAGGCGCAGCGCGCCCGCGGGCTCGAGCGCAACGTCATCGCCGTCGCCGTGCCGCTGATCATCCGCACCCTGCGCATGGCCGACACGCTGACCGAGGCCATCGACGCCCGCGGCTGGGATCCGGACGCACGGCGGCGATCGCGCTGAGCGAGCGTATTGATCCGTCGGGTCGTCCGGTATAACCCTCGCCAGCAACGGACGCCGCTCGGGAGCACGACATGACGGACACCAGGGGGATCGTTTACATCGCGCTGTTCGCCGCCGTGGTGGCGGCGCTCGGCGTGTTTCCGCCGCTGACGCTGCCGCTGATCGGGGTGCCGATCACCGCCCAGACCCTCGGCGTCATGCTGGCCGGCGCCATTCTCGGCTCGTTGCGCGGCGGCCTGGCGCTGTTGCTGTTTCTGGTGCTGGTGGCGGTGGGCGTGCCGATCCTCGCCGGCGGCCGCGGCGGCTTCGGCGTCATCCTCGGGCCGAGCGGCGGCTTTCTCCTGAGCTGGCCGATCGCCGCGTTCGCCATCGGCTGGATGGTGGAGCGGCGCTGGCGCCACCTCACCATCGTCAACGCCTTCGCCATCAACGTCCTCGGCGGCGTCGTCCTCATCTACGCCTGCGGCATCCCCTGGCTCGTCATGCTCGGCCAGGTGCCGTGGGACAAGGCGTTATTGGGCACGCTCGGCTTTCTTCTCGGCGACCTGATCAAGGCCGGACTGGCCGCGTTCGTCGCGGTCACCGTCAAGCGCACCTATCCCATCATCGCACCCAGCCGCGGCACCGCCGGATGATCGCTCGCGACGCGCCGGTGGTGGCTCAGCCTGCTCTGTCGGCGCGGAACCACCGGTAGCCGTATCCGCCGACTTCCAGTTCGCCGTTGGCGGCAGGGTATTGCCGATCGGCGACCACCTCGCGCAGGCTTTTCCAATCCTCCCTCGCCAGCGCCGGGCGCACCGTGCAAGGCTCGGCGGCGAGGTTGTGGATCGCAAAGAACAGCCGGTTGCCGCTGCGGCACACATGGGCCATGACGTTCGGCCGGTCGGTCTCGACGTTATTGAACGCGCCGACGCCGATTTCGCGAGTCCAGGTCCGGGCGCGAATCAGACGCTGCATGCGGTTCAGAAGCGAATCGGCGTCGGCGAGCTGGGCCTCGACGTTGACGGTGCGGTAGCCGAAAGCGCCCTCGTCAACGACCGGGCGGATCAGGCGGTCTGGCGAGGCGGAGGAAAACCCCGCATTCGCGGTGTCCGCCCACTGCATCGGCGTGCGGAGCGCGTTCCGCTCGTTCAGTGACAGGTCCTCGCCCATGCCGATTTCGTCGCCGTAGCGGATGACCTGGGTGCCGGGCAGGCTGAACATCAGGCTGTGGGCCATCTCGATGCGTGCGCGATCGCCGTCGAGCATCGGCGCCAGCCGACGGCGGATGCCGCGGTGGTAAATCTGCATGCCGGGTTCGGGTCCGAATGCCTGAAACACCTCCTGGCGTTCGTCATCGGCGAGGCGGCCGAGATCCAGCTCATCGTGGCCGCGCAGGAATTGCGCCCACTGGGACTTTTCGTGCATCGGCGGCAGCGATTCCAGAGCGCGCCGCAGCGGCTCGCTCCGCTCGCGTGCCAGCGCCAGGAACAGCGCCTGGTTGACGATGAAATTGAACATCATGTGCATGCGGCGGCCGTCGCCGAAGTAGTCGTCGATCTTTTCGACGCCGACGTTGGCTTCGGCCAACAGGATCGCGTCGCCGCGCTGCCACGAGAGAGTGGCGTTCATCGTTTCGAGAAACGCGAACATGGCGTCGTGCTGCGGCGCCTGATCGTCGAGCAGCTCGATCAGGAAAGGCGCTGCATCCACCCGGAACCCGGACACGCCGAGCTTGAGCCAGAACCCGATGATGCGCAGGATCTCCTCACGAACCATGGGGTTGTCGATGTTGAGGTCCGGCTGGTGGTGGTAGAAGCGATGGAAGTAATAGGCGCCGGCCTGCTCGTTCCAGGTCCACGTCGTTTCCTGAACGCCGGGGAAAACCATTCCGGTATCAGCACCCGCCGGTTTCTCCTTCGACCACAAGTAATAGTCCCGATACTTGGAAGATGGATCGGCGCAAGCCTCCTGGAACCATGGGTGCTGGTCGGAGGTGTGATTGACCACGAGATCGAGGATCAGACGGATGCCGCGATCCTCCAGCGCTCGGGCAAATTCAACAAAGTCGCCGAGGGTGCCGAGGCGCGCATCGACGCCGTAGAAGTCGATGATATCGTAGCCGTCGTCGCGGTTGGGGGTCGGCTGAAACGGCTGCAGCCAGACGGCGTCGACGCCGAGGCTGTCCAGATAATCGATGCGGCTCACCAGCCCATGGAAATCACCGATGCCGTCGCCGTCCGAGTCCTGAAACGTCTCGACGTCGAGGCTGTAGATGATCGCGTTCTTATACCACATGCTGCCTCTGCCTTTCTCGGACGGGGATGAGGGGCATCAGGACTCTCGTCAGGGCTCTCGCTCGGCGGCGCGGATGCGCTCGTTGAACGCTTGAACCGCGGCGGCGGGTCCATTCGGGTGCGCCCAGACGCCGGCGGACACCGCCAGAAAGTCGGCGCCCGCCTCGATCAAGGGTGCGCAGGAGTCGACGGTGATGCCGCCGACGGCGACACAGGGCACCGTCATCACCTCGCTCCACCAGGCCAGAAGCTCGGGCTCCGCCGCTGTCGGCGGATCCTTCGTCGCGGTCGGATAGAACGCTCCGAACGCCACGTAATCCGCGCCGGCCTCGGCCGCCACCATCGCCAGATGGCGGGAGTCGTGGCAGGTGACGCCGACGATGGCGTCGTCGCCGACCAGGCGGCGAGCTTCGTCATACGGCGTGTCGTGCTGGCCGACGTGCACCCCGTCGCAGCCGACCTTGGCCGCCAGATCGGGACGGTCGTTGAGGAGAAACGCCACGCCGCGGGATTGCGCTACGGGCGCCAAAACCTTGCATCCTTGCACAACCGTGGCGTCATCCGCGTCCTTCAGGCGCAGTTGCACCGCCGCCACGTCCCCGGCGTCGAGGGCCGCGGCGAGCACATCCGAAAACGCCGCCGCATCGATGCGCGGCGGCGTGATCAGATAGAGGCGACAAGGATGGCGGGATGGCACCGCCCGGTGTGTCTCCCCGCAGCCGCTCCGGTTATTCCTTGCCAAGATAAATGTTGATGATCCTGGTCAGCATGTCGATGGCTTCCTCACGCGGCCGCTGGAAGGTGTTGCGGCCGATGATGGAGCCGTTGCCGCCGCCGTCGCGGATGTCGCGGGCGTCCTGGTAGACGGAGTCCGCGCCCTTTTTGGCGCCGCCGGAGAACACCACGATGCGGCGACCGTTGAACGCCGCCTGCATGCAGTGCTTGACGCGAGCCGCCTGGGTCGAAATGTCGATCTTCTCGGACTCGTAGACCTTGCGCGCCTCGTCCTGCTCGATGTCCTCGCTCGGAAGCTTGATCTTGATGATATGCGCGCCTAGCAGCGCCGCCATGTGACAAGCATAGACGCCGATGTCGATGGCCAACTCGCCCTTTTTGGACAGCGCTCCGCCGCGCGGGTAGGACCAGACCACCGTGGCCAAGCCCTTTGCCTTGGCCTCGGTCGACAACTCCTTGATGGTCTCCATCATCTTGAAGGCTTCGTCCGAGCCCGGATAGATGGTGAAACCGATGGCGGCGCAGCCGAGGCGGATGGCATCGTCGACCGAGGCGGTCACCGCCTGGCTCGGCGCCTCCTTGGAGCGCGCAAGGGTGTTGGAGCTGTTGACCTTTAGGATGATCGGGATCTGCCCGGCGTAAGCGTCGGCCACCGCCTCGACCATGCCGAGCGGCGTGGCATAAGCGTTGAGGCCGGCGTCGATCGCCAGCTTGATGTGGTATTCCGGATCATAGGCCGCTGGATTGGGACCGAAGCTCCGCACCGGCCCGTGCTCGAAGCCTTGGTCAACCGGCAGGATCACCATCTTGCCGGTGCCGGCGAGCCTGCCGGTCGACAGGATGCGAGCCAAGTTGGCCTTGGTGCCGGGATTGTCGCTCTCATAGTTGGCGAGGATGTTCTTGACGGTCTTCGAAACTTTCATAGCCGATCTCCCTCAAGTCCTGAAGCTGTCCCTGAATGCTGATTGCTGGCTGTGCTGGTTGCTGGCTGTCGGCGGCTGTTCCCCACTTGACGAGATACACCCGCCGCGCAGGTGTTGGCAACTCACCTCTCGGAAGAAGACAACCAGGTTCGACAACGTTCGAGCGGTGATGTGCAGTCCAGAAGGTCGAGCGCCAGAGAATCGCGGTTGGCTTCGTCTTTGGCGTCTTCGAGGGTGGCGCCGCATTGGCGTGCGATGTCCGCCAGCCTGGCGTATACGTCCGGCCGCACGTCGACCCGAATGCGCTTGAGCCCGGCGCGCAGCGCCGCCAGGGCGAAGCCGGGGTCGCCTCCGCAGTCGAGCACCGCGACGCAGTCGGCATCGGGATGTTCGGCCCGGGCTGCGGTGACGATCTCCCGGAACACCGCGGCGCCGAGACAGGCCGCGGCGTCCGGCGCGCTCCGCAGCGTGACCGGCACCCCCAGATCCGCCGCCGCCCGCAGCGCCGCGCGTGCGTGCTCCAGATCGTGAACGATGATCGCCGTCAGTCGGCCCGCTCCAGAATTTCCTGGCGCTGCTCCTCATACTCTTCGGAAGTGATGGCGCCGGCGTCATACGCCTTCTTAAGGTCCATCAGTTCCTGCCCCGTGGTCGTGGTTCTGATGTTCGACGTGGTCTCGGTTTTGGCGCCGCCGCCGCTGCACGCGACAAGCGGCGTTGTCAGCAGACCGGCTGCCAACAAGAGGATGGCGATGCGTACGAACATGGAGTGCTCCCTGGTGACGTATGGATGAACCCGCAGTCTGCCGAAAACGGCCGCCGTTGCGAGGGTTTTCTTGAAACCGGTCGACGCGCAGCGCCATTCGGCGGGCTGCGCCGACGCTGACCCGCCCCGCGCAGTCACGCCGCGGCGAACAGCATGACGACGCGAAGAAGGCGCGACGGAGCTTGGTCGTTGTGCCGGCAAGCGGGTATGGTGGCGGGCGCTTAGGCAATGAACACAAGGTCCATGAGCATCTGGGGAAAGATCATCGGGGGCGTCGCCGGATTTGCGCTGGGCGGGCCGCTGGGCGCGCTGATCGGCGCCGTCGCGGGTCATGCCGTCGACAAGATCCGGGAAGAAACCGCGACCAGCCTCAGCGTCGAGGTGGAGGAGCCGGAGCAGGGCACCCGCCAAGTGGCGTTCACGGTCGCCGTCATCGTCCTCGGCGCCAAGATGGCCAAGGCCGACGGGGCGGTCACCCGCGCCGAAGTCGACGCGTTCAAGGAGGTGTTCCACATCCCGCCCCACGAGGTGAAGAACGTCGGGCGCATCTTCGACATGGCGAAGAAGGACGCCGGCGGCTTCGAGCCGTACGCGCGCCAGGTGGGTTTGATGTTCCGCAACGAGCCGGCGGTGCTGGAGGAACTGCTCTCCGGCCTGTTCCACATCGCCAAGGCGGACGGCGATGTCCACCCCGCCGAGCTCTCCTACCTCCGCCGCGTCTCGGACATGTTCGGGCTGAACGCCCAGGCGTTCGAGCGGGTGCGCACCATGTTCATGGCTTCCACCGACCCCGACCCCTACGACATTCTCGGTGTCCGCCGCGATGCCTCCAACGACGATATCAAGCGGGCATACCGCAAGCTGATCCAGGAGAACCACCCGGACAAGCTGTCGGCGCAGGGCCTGCCGCAGGAGTTCATGGATCTCGCCAACGAACGCATGGCGATGATCAACGCCTCTTATGACAAAATCGAGAAGCAGCGGGGCCTGCGTTAGGTGCCGGATATGGCGCGGGCCACGCCCGCCTCGACGGCGGTCGGCGCGATGACGCCGCTCGATCTGGGCGCCGCGTTTTCCGTCATCCTTATCTGGGCGTTCAACTTCGTCGCGGCCAAGATCGGGGTGACGCAGATCCCGGCGCTGATGCTGCTCGCCCTGCGGTTCGCGCTGGTGGCGGTCATGCTGTCGCCGTTTCTGCGCTGGCCAGGACGGCGCTGGCCGTGGGTGATTGCCGTGTCCGTCGTCCTCGGCGGCTTCCACTTCGGGCTCCTGTTCGTGGGGCTGCAGGGCGTCGACGCCGGGCCGGCGGCCATCGCTCTCCAGCTCACCGTGCCGTTCAGCTCCCTGCTCGCCTGGATCGTCTATCGCGAACGGATGGGCCCGTTGCAGCTCGTCGGCCTGGTGGTGGCGTTCGTCGGCGTCTACGTCCTCGCCGGGGATCCGACGCGGGATCCGAGCATTCCCCATCTCATCCTGGTCGTCGCCGGCGCCTTCGCCTGGGCAGCCGCCAATGTCACCATCAAGCGGCTGGGTCCCATCAACGTGTTCAACCTCAACGCCTGGGTGGCGCTGCTGGCGGCGCCGCAGTTGTTCCTGGCGTCGCTGGTGATCGAGGACAGCCAGTTCGCCGCAATGGCCAACGCCGACTGGCGGGCCTGGGCGGCCATGGCCTACATGGCTTTGGGCGCATCGATTGCCGGCTATGGTCTGTGGTACTACCTGATCGGCAAGTACGAGATGAACCGGGTGGTGCCCTTGACGTTGCTGTCGCCGGTGCTCGCGGTGCTGTTGGCGGTCGCCGTGCTCGACGAGCCGCTGAATGTGCGCATCATCATCGGCGGCGTAGTCACCATCGCCGGCGTCGCCATGATCCAGTTCCTCGGCGCGAGGAGAGTCCAAGCCTCTCAGCCATGACACCAATGGTTCGCCATTCGCCGAACGCGGACGACCGGCCGGATGACGCGGCCATCGACATGCTGGTGATCCACTACACCGGCATGACGACGGCGGCCGCCGCCATCGAGCGCCTCTGCGACCCCGCCGCCAAGGTCAGCGCCCACTACCTGATCGATGAAGATGGATCGGTCATTGAACTCGTTGCGGAACATCGCCGCGCCTGGCACGCCGGCGTCGCCTCGTGGCGCGGATGTACGAACATCAATGACCGGTCGATCGGCATCGAACTGGTCAATCCCGGGCACGAGTTCGGCTACCGCCCGTTCACCGGCGCGCAGATGCAGGCGCTCGAGGACCTCGCCGGCGACATCATCCGCCGCCATCCCATTCCGGCACGCAACGTCGTCGGCCATTCCGACGTGGCGCCGACGCGGAAGTCGGACCCGGGGGAGCTGTTCGACTGGGCGCGGCTGGCGGCGTCGGGCATCGGCCTGTGGCCCGACGATGGGAGCATATGCATGATGGACTGGGACGAGGTGATCCGCGGCCTTGGAAACTACGGCTACGATACGTGCGATCGGGTTCAGGCGTTGAAGGCGTTCCAGCGGCACTTCCGTCCCTCGCGTGTCACCGGTCGCATCGATTTCGGTACCGCCCGCCGCCTCAGCGGCCTGTCGAACATGGTCGGCGATTGAGCGACGTGCGCGAGCTGAAGGGGACGACGGCGCGATGAGAAAACGCAAAAAGCGGAAGCCGCCGAAGCGGCGCAACCCGGCGGCAGCGGCGCTGGCCAGTCCCCGTTTCCGCATGCGGCGGGTCGACCCGCGCAAGGGCAAACGGGGCTACAGCCGACATGGCGACAAGGGGCTGCCGGATAATGACGATGACAGCGGCGACTGAACCGGCGCGACGATACGGTCTTCGCCAAGCAGGCTCCGGCTTGTAATCTGTGGGTGGCGTTTATTCAGTGGATATTCTACCTCTGCGTCGTTTATTCTCACAACGCCGCTTCGGTAAACGACGGGAACCGGGCATGTCCGAGGTCATCCAGGCGCTGCGCATCGAACACTTCAACATCGCGCAGCTCCTCGCAATTCTCGAGCGCCAATGGGCCAGACTCGCCGCCGACCAATCCCTCAATGCCGACATCATGGAGGCGGCCGCCGACTATTTCCAGAGTTATCCGGACCTCTACCACCATCCCAAGGAGGACCTGATCTTTCAGCGGCTCCGGCAACGGGATCCGGCCGCCGCGCGGGCCTTCGGCGACCTGCAGAGCGAGCATGAGGAGATCGCCGCCCGGACCCGGGAATTCGCGCAGTCGGTCCAGGCCGGCTTCGGCGATCCTGATGGACGCGAGACGCTCGGCTTCTGGCTGCAGAGCTTCATCACCTGCCAGCGTGAGCACATGGCCAAGGAGGAGCGGCTGCTATTTCCGGCCGCGCTGAAATCGCTCAGAGACGAGGACTGGCGGCACATCCGGGCGCGCATCACGGACCAGGAGGACCCGCTCCTGGGGACGGCGATCGGCGCGCGCTACGACGCCTTGCGCCACGAACTCCTCGCCTGGGACCAGGAACTCCGCACCGCCTGACCGGACGGCGGCCTGCCGCTCAGCGGTCGGTGCTGTGATACGCCTTGAGGATCGTCTCGACGCCGAGGGTCACCGTAAGCTTGCCTTCCGCGACGTCGCGCTTCACCGCCGGCAGCAGGTCGACCACCTTCGGGTGGGTCTTGAGCGAGGTCATCAGCCGGTCCTCCAGCATCGCCCACAGCCACCCGACGCGCTGCTTGCGGCGCTTCTCCCCCAGCTCGCCGCTCTTGGTCATGATCGCCTTGTGCTCTTCGATGCGCGACCACAGCGTGTCGAGCCCCAGGCCGCTGATGGCGCTGCACAGCACCACGGGCGGGCTCCAGTTGGGGCTGGTGTGTTTCATGATCTTGAGGGCGTTGCGGTAATGCACCGCCGCCTGCTTGGCGCGAATCTCGTTGTCGCCGTCGGCCTTGTTGACGGCGATCATGTCGGCCAGTTCCAGGACGCCCTTCTTGATGCCCTGCAACTCGTCGCCGGCGCCGGGCAAGGTCAACACCAGGAAGAAGTCGGTCATGTCAGCGACGGCGACCTCGTTCTGGCCGGCGCCGACAGTCTCCACCAGGATCACGTTGTAGCCCGCCGCCTCGCACACCACCTGCGTTGCCCGGGTGGCGCGGGTCACGCCGCCCAGGGTGCCGGCCGAGGGGGACGGCCGCACGAAAGCATTGGGCTCGACCGACAGATCCTGCATCCGTGTCTTGTCGCCCAGGATGCTGCCGCCGGAGATGGTGCTGGACGGATCGACCGCCAGCACCGCGACCTTCTTCTCGGCCCGGGTCAGGTTGCAGCCGAGCGCCTCGATGAACGTGCTCTTGCCGACGCCCGGCACGCCGGTGATACCGATCCGAATGGCGCGATCTTCGTCGGGAATGTCGCGAAGATGCCGGAGCAGGCGCAGGAGGATCTCCTGCGCCATCTCCCGATGCCGTTCGCTGCGGCTCTCGATGACGGTGATGGTGCGCCCCAGCATCGACCGGTTGCCGTTCAGCACCCCGCCCACGTAATCGTCGATGGTGAGCGCCGCCCGCGCCGGAGCGCGGGCGGCCGGTCGTGCGGTGGCGGCGCGGGCGGTAGCGTGTGTGGTGGTGGAGCCGGCTGCCTCTGCCGTGGACATGGGCTCAGGCCGCCTTGCTCGGCGCGTATCCCAGCAATTCGTTGAGCCTTTTCATCAGTGCCAAAGCTGCATCGCCGATGACCGTTCCCGGCCCGAACACCGCCGCGACCCCCATGTCGTAGAGGGTCTCGTAGTCCTGCGGCGGGATGACGCCGCCGACGACGATCAGGATGTCGTCGCGGCCCAGCTCCGTCAACGCCTGTTGCAGCAGCGGCACCAGGGTGAGATGCCCCGCCGCCAGCGAACTCACGCCGATGATGTGCACGTCGTTTTCGACGGCCTGACGGGCAACCTCGTCCGGCGTCTGGAACAGGGGCCCGATGTCGACGTCGAAGCCGAGGTCCGCGAAGGCGCTGGCGATCACCTTCTGGCCGCGGTCGTGGCCGTCCTGGCCGACCTTGGCGACCAGGAGACGCGGGCGACGGCCGTCGTTCTTCTCGAACTCCTCGACCACCGCTTGCACCTTGGCAACGGCATCTGCCTTCACGCCCATCTCTCCTCTGTAGACTCCGGAGATCTTGCGAATTTCCGCCTTGTGCCGGCCGTACACCTTCTCGAGCGCGTCGGAGATCTCGCCCACCGTGCATTTGGCGCGGGCGGCGTCGACGGCGAGGGCAAGAAGGTTGCCTGCGCCGGTCTCGGCGGATTTGGTCAGCGCCTGCAGCTTCTGCTCGACCTCGCTCTGATCGCGTTCGCCACGCAGCTCTTCAATCTGCGCGATCTGCTGACGGCGGACCTCGGCGTTCTGGACCTTCAGGACCTCGACCTTGTCCTCCTGCTCGAGAATGTACTTGTTGACGCCGACGACGGTCTGCCGGCCGGAGTCGATGCGCGCCTGGGTGCGGGCCGCCGCCTCCTCGATGCGCATCTTCGGGATGCCGGCCTCGATGGCCTTGGCCATGCCGCCAGTTTCCTCGACCTCGCGGATGTGCTCCCACGCCTTCTCGGCGAGGTCGCGGGTCAGCCGCTCGACGTAGTAGCTGCCGCCCCACGGGTCGATGACCTGGGTGGTGCCGCTCTCCTGCTGCAGGAACAGCTGGGTGTTGCGGGCGATGCGGGCGGAGAAGTCGGTCGGCAGCGCCAGCGCCTCGTCGAGCGCGTTGGTGTGCAGCGACTGGGTGTGGCCCTGGGTCGCCGCCATCGCCTCGACGCAGGTGCGCACGACGTTGTTGTAGACGTCCTGGGCAGTGAGGCTCCAGCCGGAGGTCTGCGAGTGGGTGCGGAGCGCCAGCGACTTGCTGTTCTTCGCGTCGAACTGCTTGATCAGCTTGGCCCAAAGCATGCGGGCGGCGCGCATCTTGGCGATCTCCATGAAGAAGTTCATGCCGATCGCCCAGAAGAACGACAGCCGCGGCGCGAACTGGTCGATGGTGAGCCCCGCTTTCATCCCGGCGCGCGCATATTCGACGCCGTCGGCCAGGGTGTAGGCCAGCTCCAGGTCGGCGGTCGCCCCGGCTTCCTGCATGTGGTAGCCGGAGATCGAGATCGAGTTGAACTTGGGCATCTTCTGGGAGGTGTAGGCGAAGATGTCGGAGATGATCCGCATCGAGGGCGCCGGCGGGTAGATGTAGGTGTTGCGGACCATGAACTCCTTGAGGATGTCGTTCTGGATGGTCCCGGAGAGCTGCTCCGGCGGCACCCCCTGCTCCTCGGCGGCGACGATGTAGAGCGCCAGGATCGGCAGCACGGCGCCGTTCATGGTCATCGACACGCTCATCTGATCGAGCGGGATGCCGTCGAACAGCACCCGCATGTCCTTGATGGAGTCGATCGCCACCCCGGCCATGCCGACGTCGCCGGCGACGCGCGGGTGGTCGGAGTCGTAGCCGCGGTGGGTCGCGAGGTCGAAGGCGATGGAGAGGCCCTTCTGCCCGGCGGCGAGGTTGCGGCGGTAGAAGGCGTTGGAGTCCTTCGCCGTCGAGAAGCCGGCGTACTGGCGGATGGTCCACGGCCGGGTGACATACATGGTCGAGTACGGTCCGCGGAGATTGGGCGGGATCCCCGGCATGGTGTCGAGGTGGTCGAGACCCTCCAGGTCCTTGGCATGATACAGCGGCTTGACGCCGATGCGCTCCGGCGTTTCCCACAGGAACTCGTCCGGAGACTTGCCGGTCTCGTGCTTGAAGCGCTCGGCCCAGGCCTGATAGCCGCCGTTCCGGCCGGCCGGTTGATTGCCGGGATCGAGGTGGAGCGTGGTGAAATCAGGAATGGTGGTGGTCATGTTCAGATCACTCCCAGCCGCGAGAGGGTGCTGCGCAGCGTGCCGAGCACGTCGCCACCCATGAAGACGAAATCATCGACGCCCGCCTGCTTGTAGGCGTCCTTCTTGTCGCCGGGGGCGCCGGCGAGGAACAGGTAGTCGCACCCGGCCTCCTTGAGCGCGGGCGCCAGCGTGGGCACCATCTCCTCGTAGATCGGGTCGGCCGAGCAGATAATGGCGATGCGGGCGCCCGAGTCCTTGAACGCTGCGGCGCACGCTTCTGCATCCTTGAAGCCCGTGTTGGTCACCGCCTCGATGCCGCCGACCTCGAAGAAGTTCTTGGCAAAGGTGGCGCGCGCCGTGTGCCTGGCGATCGGCCCCAGGTTGGCGAGAAAGATCTTCGGGAACGCTCCGTGCTTCTCCTTGTAGGCGTCGCTGGCGTCGCGGAGCGCCTCGAACGCCGAGGCGATACGCCGCTCCGGCAAGGGCTCGAGCGATACCGCATCGCCCGCCAGCACCTTCGCCATGGCGCCGATGGTGACGCCGGCCTTGGCCGCGGCGACGGCGGCCTCGGCTTTAGCGCCGGCGTCGGCGTCGGCCAGAGACTTGACCGCGCCCGCAGCGCCTGTGTTCGCATCGCGGCCAGCCTTGAGGCGATCCGTTGCTCCCTTGCGGCAGTCGGTCAGATCCGGCTTACGCAGCTCCGGCAGTTTTTCGTGGATATTGGGGAATTCGTTGACGCCGGTGAGGGCCTCCTTGCGCCGCGCCAGGTTCTTCTCGCGTTCAGCGTAGGAGGCAGCGATCTTGCCGGCCAGAGAGCCGTCCTTCAGCACCCCGATGATGCCGCCGCCCTTCTCGATCTCCTGGAATTCCGCCCACGCCGCACGCGCCAGCTCGTCGGTGCGGGTCTCGATATACCAGGAGCCGCCGCCGGGATCGACCACCTTGGCCACGTTGGACTCCTCGGCGAGGATGATCTGGGTGTTGCGGGCGACGCGGCGGGCGAGGGTGTCCGGGAGCCCGAGCATGGCGTTGTAGGGCAGAACGGTGATGGTATCGGCGCCGCCGGCAGCCGCCGAGAAACACATCACCGTGGTGCGCAACATGTTCACCCACGGATCCCGCTGGGTCATGATGCGCTCGGCCGTCTTGGCGTGGATGCGCATGGCGCGCGCCTCCTCGCTGGCGCCACAGGCTTCGGCAACCCGCGACCACAGCTTGCGGGCGGCGCGGAGCTTGCAGATGCCGAGAAACTGGTCGCATCCGAGCGAGTACGTAAACATCATTTGCCGGCAGGCAGTGTCGATGTCCATGCCGGCGCTGGCCATGGCACGGAGGTAGGCGACAGCCGTCGCCATCGAGATCGCCAGGTCCTGCGCCTCGTTGGCGCCGGCGCCGTTGTAGGGGCTCGAGTCGACGCCGACGGCGCGTACGCGCGGATACGTCTTGGCGGTGTATGCCGCTAGGTCTGCCATCTGGGCGAGCGCGGTGTCGAGCGCGCATGGCAGAGAGCCTGAGGCAGCAAGGGTGCTGATGGGATCGGCGTTGAATTCGCCCTGTGCCTTGTCCCCCGAGACACCGCGCCGCTCCCACAACCCGGACAATAAGGCCGCCGCCGGCAGGAACTGAGGCCCGGCCTGAACCGAGATCGGCACGAGGTCGAGTTCGACCCCGGTCAGCACCATGTCGAGATCGTCGACCGTGTACATGGCGACGCCGTCCCGGCCGACAAGCGCCTCGGCGTCCGCGGCATCGGCGTCGAGCCCGGCGCGCCCCGCTTGATCGAAACGCAGCTCTAGGGAGGTGACGCCGCGCTCGAGCTCGTTGAGGATCTCTTCGTTGCAAATCTTCGGTTCGGCATCGGCGTAGAACTGCCGGACGTCCCAGTTGTCAACCCGGTTGCCGGCCGCGCGGCCGCCGCGGGTGAACGGCATGGCGCCCGGGAACCCAGAAGGATCCCCATCAGCCGGCCAGTCCTGACGCGTATAGATCGGTCGAATGGTGAACCCTTCGTAGGACTTGTTGAGCATTTTCTTGTCGAAGGGCGCGCCCTTGAGCGCCTTTTCCACCTCCGCGACCCACTCGTCGTAGGACGGCCGGGGGAAGTCTTCAGTGAAGTTCAGCTGGGTGTCAGTCATGGATTCCCGCCCAATGGTTTTTTCCGATGTGCGACCGACCGGGACACCAATCAGCCTTCGTGTTCGCGCTGTGCGTCCGGCCAACAGCATGCAAATGCAGGCCTGGGAACCTAAGGCACGACGCCGGAAGCGTCAAGAAACACGCCGAACCGCTTTCCCTCGAACGCCGCCCCGGCCTTCGCAGCTTTGCGGCTTGAAGCGGTGCGCCGGACCGCGTACAACGGCGGCATGTCGGAACCATTGATGAACAACGGCGGCTCTGTCGCGGGTCTGGTCGTTCCCGCGGAAGGTTTGGAGGAGACCCGCCCGGCCGCGGCAAGTGCCGGCATCACCCGCGGGGTGTGCCGTCTGTTCAGTGACATCGGCTATCGGGTGGTGGTCGAGTTGCCCCTCGGCAACCGCCGGCGGGTCGATGTGGCGGCGGTAGACCGTGCCGGCGGGATCGCGGTCATCGAGGTCAAGGCATCCGTCGCCGATTATCGATCCGACGGCAAGTGGCGAGAGTATCGCCCCTACTGCGACCGGTTCTACTTCGCCGTCGCGCCGGAATTTCCGAGGCACGTGTTGCCCGACGATGTCGGCATCGTCGTCGCCGACGCCTTCCAGGGCGCCGTCGTCCGCGACGCGCCGGAGCACGCCATGAACGCCGCCCGTCGCAAGGCCGTCACGGTGCGGTTTGCGCGGACCGCGGCGGCTCGATTGCAGGGTCTTCTCGACCGCCCTGCCGGGGCGTACCGGAGCGCGCTGCGCATGCCGTGACGGGAACGGGTTCGCCAACCTCCGTATCATCCGCTCGCCGGCCGACGCCGCCACGCCGGCACGACGAAAGCAGGCGTCATCGCCGCGACGATCCGACAAGGGGAGCGGCGGCGATCCACCAACGGGGATGGGCTGCGGCGAGGTTGCGGGAGGCGGCGGCTGCTTCGGCATCCGTGGCGAAGATGGCGAAGCAGGTGCCGCCGCTGCCGCTCATGCGGGCAAGCAGCGTGCCGGGCGAGGCCTCCAGTGCGGCGAGCACGTCGGCGATGACCGGGCACTCCGCCAAAGCAGGCCCGGTCAGGTCGTTGCGGCGGGTCGCCAACAAGCCCGCGAGGACCGCCGCATCGGCTGGCACCTCCGTGAAGCGATCCGCGGTCGAGAACGGGCCGGCCCGCCGCCGGTAGACGGCCGCCGTCAGGACGGGCGCGCCGGCGTTGACCAGGACCACCCACACCGGCGGCAACGCCGGCGCCAAGGTCACATCGGCGCCGATGCCGCCGGCGAAGACCGGGTGCGCCTCGAGGCACATCGGCACGTCGGCGCCCAATGTTGCGGCGACCTCCCGCAATGTGCGGCGCCCGGCATCGAGATCCCATAGGGAGGACAGCAACTTGAGGGCCGCGGCCGCGTCGGCGGAGCCGCCGCCGATTCCGGACGCCACCGGCAGGGTCTTGGTCAGGCGGATCTCCGCCCGCGGCGCAACGCCCGCCGCGGCGGCAAGGGCCCGTGCCGCTCGCAGGACCAAATTGTCGTCGCCCGTCGGGACAGCATTGGCGAACGGCCCGTCGACGATCAGGGCGAGCGTGTGGGCCGGTCGCACCGCGACGGTGTCGCCAATGCCGGCGAAGGCGACGAGGGTGTCGAGGAGGTGGTATCCGTCGGCGCGACGTCCGACGACGTGGAGGTAGAGGTTGAGCTTCGCCCGCGCAACCGCGGTGAAAGGAGCGTCCACGGCGGTGCCCCATAACCCCGATGTTCACTTCGTGGCGGCGTTCGCCTCACGGACCGGCCCGCGCTTGAGCTTCTCTTCGATCTCGGCGCGGGCGTCCGGTTCGGGGTCGAGGGCCAGGGCGGCGCGCCACTGGAACCGCGCCTCGCGCTGGCGGCCGACCTGCCAATAGGCATCGCCAAGGTGATCGTTGATGGTCGGATCGCCGGGTTGCAGCTCGACGGCCTGTTCCAGATGTGTGATCGCCTGTTCGAAGTTGCCGAGGCGGTAGTGCGCCCACCCTAGGCTGTCGACGATATATCCATCCTCGGGGCGCAGCGACACCGCCTTTTCGATCATCCCGAGCGCGCGTTCCAGGTGGCGGCCCTGCTCCACCCACGAGTAGCCGAGGTAATTGAGCACCAACGGCTGGTCGGGCTGGAACTCGAGCGCCTTCAGGAAGTCCGCCTCGGCCCGATCCCACTGGCCGCTGCGCTCGAAGGCGATGCCGCGGGCGTAAAGAATCCCCCAATGCTGCGGGCCGACCTCCGGTATCCGCTTGAACGCTGCATCATAGGACTTCGCCGCCTCCTCGAACGACTCCCCGCGCCGCTGGATATCGCCCAATTCGATCAGCGGCTGCGGATCGTCCGGGCGCTCGGCGCTCATTTCGCGCAGCAACGCCTCGGCCTCCTCCGGTCGATCGAGGCGGGCAAGGTTGCCCGCGATCCCCAGCCGCGCATGCCATGCCAGGCTGGCAGATGGATCGACTTGGCGGTACGCGTGGTTGGCGTCTTCGAATCGGCCGAAGCCCTCCAGGATCTGCGCCGTCAACACCTGCAGCGCCGGAAAATCGGGCCGCAGGTAAAGGCCGATGCGCGCCAGCGCCAGACCGGATTCGTCGGCGCTCTGGCGCGACAGGCTGCTGGCGACGCTAAACAGGGCTTCAGCCGCCCCCTCCACGGCCGTCGTCATGGGCGGAGGAGGCGCCTCCCCTGCCGCCAGGCGTTCCAGGGCCGGCGTCAGCAACTCGGATCCCGGCTGCTCCTGCTGATAACGGCGGTAAAGGCTAGCGGCCTCCTCCGCACGGCCCGTCCGCTCGTAGAAGGCGCCGGCGAGCTGGACCACGCGCAGCGACAAGGCGCCCTCTTCCGGCGTCGCCGTGCGGTAGTGCTCGGCAGCGGCATCGACATTTCCGTTGGCCGCGTTCAGCAGCGCCGCATGGAGATGGTAAAGCCCTTCGGTTCGTTCGCTCTCCTCGAGCGGCTCCAGGGCGGTCAGGGCGTCCTGCGTCCGACCCAACTCGTGCAGGGTCCACGCCATCATCACCGGCCGCAAGATGCCGTGCACAGACGCCGTCGGCAGCTTCTGCAACTGCGCCTCGGCCTCCGCCGGGCGGCCGCTGCGAAGCGCCTCGGCAGCAAGAGTGAGGACAGGGAGCGGGCCGTCATGGCCCACCTCCCCAAGCTGGCGCGCGATCCGAGCCGCATCCTCCACGCGTCCATCCATCACCAGGACGAAGTGGGTGCGCTGGAGCAGCGCTCGATCCGCCGACCCTTCTTCCGCGGCGGCCAACAGAAGATCGGCGCTCGCGGCGTAGTCGCGCCGAGCCTGGGCATGGCCGGCGGCGAGGAAGTTGCCGGTCCACGACTCGCCGAGGGTGATGGCCTCGGCGTCGACACGGTCCTGAGCTTCCCCACGGGCATCGCCCAGGGTACAGGCGGACAGCCCTGCGGCAACGACCGCGATTGCGGCCATGCGCTTGAGTCTGCCGGGAGCCTTGGGGCGCAGGCTCTCCGGTCCGAGGGAGGAGATGGTCAAAGGCCTCTCACATGTTTGTGGAGTTCTACATGTTCGGGTAGTTCGGGCCGCCGCCGCCTTCCGGGACCACCCAGTTGATGTTCTGCGTCGGGTCCTTGATGTCGCAGGTCTTGCAATGCACGCAGTTCGGCGCGTTGATCTGCAGGCGCATGCTACCTCCCTCTTCCACGAATTCATAGACTCCCGCCGGGCAGTAGCGTTGTTCCGGCCCTGCGTACTCGGCGAGGTTGACGTTGACCGGCACGGTCTTGTCCCTCAGCGTCAGGTGCGACGGTTGGTTCTCTTCGTGGTTGGTGCTGGAAAGGAACACCGATGACAGCTTGTCGAAGGTGATCACCCCGTCCGGTTTGGGGTAGGCGATCGGCTTGCTGTCGGCCGCCTTGCGAAGCTGGGTATGGTCGGGCTTGTGACCGAATGTCCACGGCGCCTTGCCGCGCAGCACGTACGTGTCGATCGCCGAGTAGGCGATGCCGGCATACATCCCCCAGTGAAACGACGGCTTGATGTTGCGCACCTTGTAGAGCTCGTCCCACACCCAGCTTTTCTTCAGCGCTTCGGGGTAGGCCGACACCACCGCCGGCGGCGCATCGTCAGCGAGCGCATTGAATACCGCCTCGGCGCAGACCAGACCCGACTTCATCGCCGTATGGGTGCCCTTGATCTTGGGCACGTTGAGCAAGCCGGCGCTGTCGCCGATCAGGGCGCCGCCCGGGAAAACCAGCTTGGGGATCGATTGGAAGCCGCCTTCGGCCAATGCGCGGGCTCCGTAGGAGATCCGGCGGCCGCCCTCGAAGATCGGACGGATCGCCGGATGGGTCTTGAACCGCTGCATCTCGTCGAAAGGACTGAGATAGGGGTTGCGGTAGTCGAGACCGACGACGAAACCGACCGCCACCTGCTGTTCTCCAGATGATAGAGGAAGAGCCGCCGTAGGTGCTGGCGTCCAGCGGCCAGCCGACGGTGTGGACGATCTTGCCCGCCTGGTGCTTGGCCGGGTCGATCTCCCACAGTTCCTTGATGCCGATGCCGTAGGTCTGCGGATCGACGCCATCGCGCAGGCGGAAGCGCTCGAACAGCGTCTTGGTCAGCGAGCCGCGCACGCCCTCGGCGAACAGGGTCTGGCTTGGCGCGCAGTTCCACGCCCGGCTGATAATTTTCGGTGTGTTCGCCCTCCTTGCCGACGCCCATGTCGCCGGTCGCGACCCCGCACACGCGGCCATCGTCGTCGTAGAGCACCTCCGCCGCCGCGAAGCCCGGAAAGATCTCGACGCCCACCGCCTCCGCCTGTTCGCCAAGCCAGCGGCACACGTTGCCGAGGCTGACGATGTAGTTGCCGTGGTTGTGCATCTGCGGCGGGGTCGGCAGGCGGATCGAGCGCTTGGCGGTCAAATAGAGGAAGTAATCGTCCGTCGCAGGGGTGTTGAGCGGCGCGCCCTTGTCCTTCCAGTCCGGGATGAACTCCTCCAGCGTCCGCGGCTCGACCACGGCGCCGGACAGGATGTGCGCGCCGATTTCGGAGCCCTTCTCCACCAGACACACCGTCAGCTCCCGTCCCTTCTCCTCTGCAAGCTGCATCAGGCGGATCGCCAGCAGACAGCCCGGACGGTCCGCCGCCAACGATGACGACGTCGAATTCCATTGCTTCCCGGTCCATGTGGTCCTCCTTCCCCGTCCTGCGTTGCGTTCTGCGCCCCTTCCGGCGCCTGATCCCGCCGGCGGGGGAGTGAGTATAGCATGCGGTTCTCGCGCGTCCCGTTTCCTGTGAGGCGCCGGATCATCGGTGATATGCTGCAGCGATGCAGCCTGAGCCCTCCCATCCCGCGGTATCGCTGATGACCTGGTACGTGCAGGCCGGCGTTGACGAGACCATCGGCGAGCACGCCGTCGACCGCTACGCTCTACAGGACAGCCCGGGTGCTGCTGCACAATCCTCGACGGACCCCGCTCCGCCGCCAAGCATTCCACTTCGCCGCGATCCGGCCCCCCCGCCGTCGCGCCCGACGGTCCGTCCGGCGATGCCACCCGCCGCGCCGAGCCCGGCGACCGAACGCGCCGTCAGCGACGCGATCCACGCCGTTGAGGACGCCGCCAGCATCGACGACATCCGTGCGGCCTTGGAAGCGTTCGAAGGCTGTGCGTTGAAGCGAACCGCGACCAACCTGGTCGTCGAGCGCGGGTCGGCGCAAGCGCGGATCGTTCTGGTCGGCGAAGCGCCGGGAGCGGAGGAAGACCGCCGCGGGCTGCCGTTCGTCGGGCCCAGCGGACAATTGCTCGACCGGATGCTGCAGTCGGTCGGGCTCGACGAGCGCCACGTGCTGATCACCAACACCGTGTTCTGGCGACCGCCCGGCAACCGTCCGCCCAGCCAGGCCGAGACGGCGGCGTGTCAGCCGTTCCTGCGGCGATTGCTGGAGCTTGTCGATCCCGAGGTGGTGGTGGCGCTGGGCGGTCCTGCCTCGCAGACACTGCTCGGCCGCACCGACGGGGTCACCAAGCTCCGTGGCCGCTGGTTCCCCCTGCAATCGCTGGGCCTCTCCCGTCCGGCACAGGCGACCGTCACGTTCCACCCGGCATACCTGCTGCGGTCACCGGCGCAGAAGCGGCTCGCCTGGCGGGACATCCTTGCCATCCGCAGGAAGCTGACGGAACTGGATGCCGAACAGGCGGACCGATAGTCCCTGCGAGTGCAGGCGGGCTTCCAGTTCGCGGGCGACGTCCTGCCGTCAGCGTCACCTTTTCTTCTTCGGCATGTAGAGGTCGGTGATGGTGCCCTCGTATGCCTCGGCCGCGAACGCCACAGTCTCGGACAGGGTCGGGTGGGGATGGATGGTGAGGCCGATGTCGGCGGCATCGCAGCCCATCTCGATGGCGAGCGCGGCTTCCGCGATCAGGTCGCCGGCGCTGGGGCCGACGATGCCGGCGCCGATCACCCGCTCGGTCTCCTCGTCGAAGATCAGCTTGGTCAGGCCCTCGTCGCGGCCGAGGCCGAGCGACCGGCCGCTCGCCGCCCACGGGAACACGCCCTTGCCGTACTTGATCTTCTGCGCCTTGGCCTCCTCCTCGGTGACGCCGACCCACGCCACCTCGGGATCCGTGTAGGCGACGGACGGAACGACCCGGGCGTCGAAGGCGCTGTTGCGGCCGGCGCAGACCTCCGCCGCCGTCTTGCCCTCGTGTGTCGCCTTGTGGGCGAGCATGGGGTGGCCGCAGATGTCGCCGATGGCAAAGATGTGGGGGACGTTGGTGCGGAGTTGCTTGTCGACCGGGATGAAGCCGCGCTGGTCGACCTCGACACCGGCGGCCTCCGCGTTGATGAATTTGCCGTTGGGGGTGCGGCCGACCGCCACCAGCACCCGGTCGAAGGTGTCTTCCTTCGGCGCCTTGTCGCCCTCGAAGGCGACCTTGATGCCCTTCGGCGTCGCCTCCATCCTGGCGACCTTGGTCTTCAGGAAGATGTTGGCGTAGCGCTTTTCCACGTGCTTGTGGAAGGGCTTGACGATGTCCTTGTCGGCGCCGGGCATCAGGGTGTCGAGCATTTCCACCACCGTGATCTCGGAGCCGAGTTCGGAGTAAACGGTCGCCATCTCAAGCCCGATGATGCCGCCACCGACGATCAGGAGGCGCTTCGGGATCTCCTCCAGCAGCAGCGCGTCGGTCGAATCCATGACCCTGGGGTCGTCCATCGGGAAGCCGGGAATCTTGGCGACCTGTGAGCCGGCGGCGATGATCGCCTGGTCGAATGACACCACCTTGCGGCCGTTGCTCGTTTCCACGGCGAGCGTGTTGGGAGACGCGAAAATGCCAACCCCCTGCACCACCTCTACCTTGCGCTGCTTCGCGAGGCCGCCGAGGCCGTTGGTGAGCTTGGCGACAACCGAGTCCTTCCAGCCGCCGAGCTTCTTGAGGTCGATTTGCGGGGGCGCAAACGTCAGTCCGTGCGCGCCCATATCCTTGGTCTCGGCGATGACCTTGGCGGCGTGCAGCAGCGCCTTGGAGGGAATGCAGCCGACGTTGAGGCAGACGCCGCCGAGGCTCGCATAGCGTTCCACCAGCACCGTCTTGAGGCCGAGATCGGCGGCGCGGAAGGCGGCGGTGTAGCCGCCGGGACCGGAGCCCAGGACAAGCACCTCGGCGTGGATGTCGCCCCGTTCCGCCGCGCGTGCGGCCGGCTTCGGCGCCGGCTTGGGAGCCTGCCTGGCGGGCTGCTGCGGCTTGGCGGGCTGCTGCGGCTGGGACGCAGCGGCGGGCTGCTGCGGCTGGGACGCAGCGGCGGGCTGCTGCGGCTTGGAAGCGGCAGCGGACGCCGGCGCCGAACGCGACGGCTCCACATCCGTCTCCTGCTCGCCGTCCGGCGATGGCGGTTCCGGCACGGCCGCGTCGCCCACCTCGACGGTACAGACCAGCGAGCCCTTGGAGACCTTGTCGCCGACCGCGACCCGTACTTCCATGACCGTGCCCGAGATCGGCGACGGCACTTCCATGCTGGCCTTGTCGCTCTCGAGCGTGATCAGCGGGTCGTCGGTGTTGATCTGCTGTCCCGGAGCAATTCCGACCTCGATGATCTCCACGTCCTTGAAGTCGCCGATGTCGGGGACTTTGACGTCCTGGATGGCGTTCATCGCCGCATCCCTTCTGGTTCCGATTGACCTTGATGGCGCCCGGGTCGGCGCGCCGCTACAGCATCAGCCGCCGCACGTCGCCAAGCACGTAGGCGAGGTGGGCCGAGAAGCGAGCCGCCGCGGCGCCATCGATGACGCGGTGGTCGTAGGACAGCGACAACGGCACCATGAGCCGCGGCACGAACGCCCCGTCCCGCTCCACCGGCCGCAGCCGCGCCCGCGTCACGCCGAGGATGGCCACCTCCGGCGCATTGATGATCGGCGTGAAACCGACCCCGCCGATGCCGCCGAGGCTGGAGATCGTAAAGCAGCCGCCGGCCATGTCGTTGGGGCCGAGCTTCCGCGCCCGCGCCTTTTCGCTAATCTCGCCCAGTTCCCGGGCCAGCTCGAACACGCCCTTGCGGTCGACGTCGCGGATCACCGGCACCACCAGGCCCTCCGGCGTGTCGACGGCGACGCCGATGTGGACATACTTCTTGAGGATCAGCGTTGTTCCGTCCGCGCCGAGGGAAGCGTTGAAGTCCGGGAACTGGCGGAGCGCCGACACCGACGCCTTCAACAGGAACGCCACCATGGTCAGGCGGAAGCCCTGCGCCTTGGCCTCCTCGTTCATCTCCTTGCGGAACGCTTCGAGCTCGGTGACGTCCGCCTCCTCGTGGTGGGTGACGTGCGGGATCACCACCCAGTTGCGATGGAGGCCGGCGCCCGACAGGCGCTTGATCTTGGAGAGCGGCTTTTCCTCGGTCTCGCCGAAGGGTCCGAAATCGAGTGACGGCCACTTGGCAACCGTCATCGCCCCTTCGGGGGCCGCTGCGGGCGCCGCAGCCGGCGCAGCGCCGGGAGCCGCCGCTTCCGCGCGCGGTTGCGACAGTGCGCCCTTGACGAATGCCTGCACGTCTTCCTTGAGGACCCGCCCCTTGGGGCCGCTGCCCTTGATCTGCCCGAGGTCGGCGCCGAGTTCGCGGGCGAAGCGGCGCACCGACGGGCTGGCGTGGGCCTTGGTGAACCCCTCCTCGTCGATGTCGGCGGCGATGCCCTGCGCCGGCTCCGCAGGCTCTTCCGCCTTTTTGGCCGGCCGTTCCGCTACGGTCGGCGTTTCCGGTCTCTCCGCGGGTGCCTCGGCCGGCTTTTCCGGCTTTTCCGGTTTTTCCGACATTGCGGCAGGCTTCTCTTCCGCGGCTTCCTTCACGTCCGGCTCCCCGGCATCTTGGGCCCGTTCGCCCTCGTCCGCGGGCGCCGCATCGGCGCCTTCGCCCGCCTCGAGGGTGCAAATCAACGAGCCCTCGGAAACCTTGTCGCCGACCGCGACCTTGACCTCGGCCACCGTTCCGTCGCCAGGCGACGGCACCTCCATGCTGGCCTTTTCGCTCTCGAGGGTGATCAGCGGCTCGTCCTTGCTGACCTCCTGACCCGGAGTGATCAGGACCTCGATGATCTCCACGTCCTTGAAGTCGCCGATATCGGGAACCAGCACCTCCTGCACGCCCGCCATTCCGTCTTCTCCCTGTTTTTCCTGCTCCCCGCAAACGCGGGCTCGCCCTTCCGCATGCTCAGGGCGAGATGCTGATTTGACTAAGAAGAAACCTCGTCATCTTGAGCGCGTGGATTACACCGTCCACGGGTCCGGAGCGTCGGGATTGATGTCGTATTTCTTGATCGCCTCGGCGACCTTGGACGCCGGAACGGCGCCGTCGTCGGCGAGCGCCTTCAGGGCGGCGACAGCGACGTAGCGGCGGTCGACCTCGAAGAACTTGCGAAGCTGGGCGCGGGTATCGGAGCGCCCGAAGCCGTCGGTGCCGAGGGTCAGGTAGCGGGAGGTGAGCCACGGCCGGATCTGCTCCGGGAAGGTGCGCATGTAGTCGGTCGCCGCCACCACCGGCCCGTCGCGGCCGTTGAGACAGTCGGCGACGTAAGGCGTCCTGGGCTCCGCCTCCGGGTGGAGCATGTTGTGGCGATCGACGCTGATGCCGTCGCGGCGCAGCTCGTTGAAGCTGGTGACGCTCCAGACGTCGGCGGCGATGCCAAAGTCCTGTTCCAGCAGTTCGGCGCCGGCAATCACCTCGCGGAGGATGGTGCCGCAGCCGAGCAACTGCACCCGTTGCCCGCCTTTGCCGCCGCCGGCTTCCTTGAGCAGGTACAAGCCCTTGAGGATGCCGTCATGGACGCCTTCGGGCATGGCCGGGTGGTGGTAATTCTCGTTCATCACGGTGATGTAGTAGTAAACGCTCTCCTGCTCGGCGAACATGCGCCGGAGCCCGTCGTGCAGGATCACCGCCAGCTCGTACGAATACGTCGGGTCGTAGGCGATGCAGTTGGGGATGGTCGCCGCCGCCAGATGGCTATGCCCGTCCTGGTGCTGCAGGCCTTCGCCGGCCAGCGTCGTCCGCCCGGAGGTGCCTCCCATCAGGAAGCCGCGCGCCTGCATGTCGGCCGCCGCCCACGCCAGGTCGCCGACCCGCTGGAAGCCGAACATGGAGTAATAAATATAGAACGGGATCATCGGGATCCCGTGGTTCGAATACGACGTGCCGGCCGCCATCCACGACGAGATCGAGCCGGCCTCGCTGATTCCTTCCTCCAGCACCTGACCCTTCAGGTCCTCGCGGTAGAAAAGCAGCTGATCGGCGTCCTCGGGGCGGTAGAGCTGGCCGACGTTGGAGTAGATGCCGAGCTGGCGGAACAGGCTCTCCATGCCGAAGGTGCGCGCCTCGTCGGCGACGATGGGCACGACATGCTTGCCGATCTTCTTGTCGCGGCACAACGTCGTCAGCATGCGGACGAAAGCCATGGTGGTTGAAATCTCGCGGTCGCCGGTGTCCTTGAGCTGCGCTTCGAAGGCGTCGAGATCCGGGATCTCCAGCGGTTCCGCCGTGTTCTTGCGGACCGGGAAGTAGCCGCCGAGGGCCTCCCGCCGCTCCCGCACGTACTTGACTTCGGGGCTGTCATCCGCCGGCCGGTAGTACGGCGCCTCGCCCACCTTGTCGTCCGGAACCGGAATCTTGAAGCGGTCGCGGAAGGCGCGGAGCGCGCTATCGCCCATTTTTTTCTGCTGATGGGTGATGTTCTGGCCTTCGCCGGCCTCCCCCATGCCATAGCCCTTGACGGTCTTGGCGAGGATGACGGTGGGTTGGCCTGTGTGCTTCACCGCCGCAGCGTAGGCGGCGTAGACCTTCTGGGCGTCGTGGCCGCCGCGATCGAGGCGCC